>JACDEA010000180.1 GCA_013816725.1 Actinomycetota bacterium | reverse complement strand
AGGTACAGGAGATGGCGGCGTCGGTGGCCGCCGCGCTCGAGAGCGACGTCGACGACGACGTCATCGCCGGGGACGCGTCGGCATTGCGCGCCACGCTGGCCCGCTACGTGTAGGCACAGATGGTCGCCGTCGCCGAGATCGAGATCCGCCACTCGCGCAGCGTCGCGCCCACGCGCCGTGTCGCGCTCGGCGACCTGTGGTTGCCGACGGCAACGCCTCCGGGCGCCGGCGGGCTGCTGCTGGCCGGTGTGGTTGCCGTCAAGAGTCAGTCGCTCGACGCCGAGGAGCGCGACGACCTCGACGTCCTCATCAGCCTGTTGGAGACCGGCCGCACGTTCTCACAGCCGCGGCTGCGCCACCGGTTCCAGACCGACGTCGTCGGGCTCGACCGCAGCCGGCACCGCTTGCTCTCCGTCGGGCAGGCGCTGGCGCTCGAGCTGGACGACCACGCCCACGACCTGCCCCAAGTGCTCGGGGCGGTCTACGCCGCCTCGCAGTTGCCACCGCGCGCCCGGGCCCCGGTGTTCCGGCTCGTGTGGCGGGCGCTGCGGTGGGAGGGCGGCAACGATGCGTCGCTGATTGCGTACCTCAGCGGCGACAGCGTCGGGTTGCTGCGCCGCCACAAGACCGCGGCGTGGGCCCTCGCCGTGTTGGGGTTCGAGCCGCACCACGCGCCGGCGCCCCCGGAGGTCTTGGGCCGCTTCCGCACGATGGTCCGCCGGGTGCACCCCGACCACGGCGGGGCGATCGACGACGCCGGCCAACGGGTGAGCGATCTCACCGAGGCCAAACGCATCCTTCTCGCCGCGCCATGACGCGGCGCACGAGTTCCCCGCGGGCCGCCCTGTTGCTCACGCCCGGCGCCGGCGCCGATCGCGACCAGGGCGCTTTAGTGGCCATCGACGAACGGCTGTCGGCCGAGGGCATCGCAGTCGAGCGCATGGACTTTCCGTACCGGCGGGCCGGCCGCAAGGCTCCCGATCGGGCTCCGGTCCTCATCGAAGCGGTGCGCGAGGGTGCGGCGCAGTTGGCGGAAAAGACCGGCCTGGCGCAGGAGCGCATCGCGCTCGGCGGTCGTTCGATGGGCGGGCGCATCTGTTCCATGGCCGTCGCCGACGGACTCGGCGCCCTCGCTCTGGTTTTGATCAGCTACCCCTTGCACCCGCCGGGGAGGCCCGAACGGATGCGCACCGAGCACTTCCCGCAGCTCACCGTGCCCTGCTTCTTCCTGTCGGGGACAAAGGACACATTCGCGACGCCCGCCGAGTTGCGCGAAGCCATCGCCACGATCCCCGGACCGGTGGCCGCGGAGTTTCTCCACGGCGGCGACCACGGGCTGCGGCGACGGGATGGCGAGGTCGCCGACCTCACGCTTGCCTACCTTAAAAATTTGCTGTGAGGATCCGCCACTGACAGTGGTCAGTCGGGATACCTTGGTGCAGTTTGGGAGCCCATCCCACCGGGTAAGGCGGCCAACGTAGGCCGCCTTGGTCACGCTCCGTGAAACAGCTAAGTTGAGTGATGGCGTCATAGGGCTGCGTTGTCTACGTTTCTTCCCTGAATGCCCGAAACGATGGAGGATTTGAATGCTTAGGAAGGCAAGCGGGCGTCGGCTAGTCGCCACGCTCATGAGCGGCGGGCTTGTCGCCGGGGCGGTCGCGATAGGCGCCGGCCCCGCGCACGGAGTTGCCGTACCTGTGCCGCCGGGCTTGTCAGCCTCGGCCCAGGGATCGACGCTTCACGTTCACGCCCTCCAGACCGGGCTCACCGGTCCCAAGGTCGCCGACACCGATGTCGCCTTCTCGTCCACCTCGGTGAACAGCGGCGGCCTCAACACCGCGGTGACGACCGAGACCGGCCAGACCGTTTCGCCCCCCCGGGCCGGCAAGAACGCCTACGGCCGGGGCTCGGGCATCGCGCTCGGCATCGGTTCCGACGTTCCCGTGGACAAGCGCGACCTGATTCTTGGGGACCTGGCCGAGGCCGCCGCCCAGCCGCCCGACCCGAACGGCCCCGACCCCTCGCCCGGGTCAAACCCCAAGGCGGCCGGCCCCTACCAGACCGGCATTGTCGATAAGAACCTCGTCGACGTGAAGGGTGATCCGGTGGCCTACGCGGGCACCCTGCGCGGCCAGGCGCAGGCGCTCTGGAACCCGAAATACGCCATGCCTATGCTCGGGACCCCGCTCGGCTTCGGCCTCGGTTACGCGGCCGACGTACGCCTGGCGAACGTTGGCACCGCTGATCCCACCACCGGCACGTTCCCGGGGTTGATCAGTGTGGCCTCGAATGCAGCCGGCCCGCAGCGCGCCGGATCACAGGCGTTCTCGCTGACGTACCTGGTGAACAACGGCGACGGCACCTGCGGCATCGCCAACGAGATCCACGAGACCTATGCGCCGGTCGCGCTCAACCTGCCGCCGGACGCCGATCCCACCAACGACCTCGTCATCGAGGTCCTCGGCGAGTGGGTGCTCAAGACGGTCGTCACCGGTAAGCCCGGCGGCAGCTCGATCACCTACGCCCCCGGTGGGAGCGCCACCCCCACGACGCCGCTGTTGAGGATCATCCAAGGCACCGCCACCAACGTGCTCACCACGCAGGATCTCTTCGATAAGACCGGGCTGAACATCCCGGCCTCTCCGCTGGCCGACATCACCGTCGGCGAGGCGCCCCGTGCGATCCAGTCGCCCGCCGGCACAACACCGGACCCCAACTCCAAGCCGATCAAGACCGACACGCAGATCGCCACCGCAGTCGACGTCGTTCGCGTCATCGGCGTCACCCCGGCCGCCGGCGTGCAGGCGGCCGAGCTTCGCGTCGGCCACTTCGAGAGCAGGATCAACGTTCCTGCCGGCGGCGTCAACTGCGAGATCCCCATCTCCAAGACGGCCCTCCCGGCCACCGTTGGCCAGCCGGTGACCTTCACGGTGAACATCCCGGTCGACAAGGACGCGCTCATCCCGTTCCCGTGCGACCTGACCAACATCAAGCTGACCGACACGGTCTCGGTGTTCAAGGCCGACACCCCGAGCAAGCCGCCGAGGATCAACCTCACCGGTGGCACGGCGCCGAACGGGTCGAAGGGCGTCGTGTCGGCCGACAAGCAGTCGATCACGTTCGACAACATCGGGAACTACCACCCCGGTGACCCGCCGTTGGTGGTCACCATCACCGGAGTCATCCCCGACAACTCCGGCACAGGCACGCTCAAGGACGACGCCGTCGCCACCGCCTCGGCCGGTAATTGCAAGGCGGTCGCCGGGTCGGTGATCGAGCAGCTGAACGGAGCCAACGGCACCTTCGCCGGGAGCTTCTTTGGGAAGGACGGCGCTGGTCTGACCGCCAATATCAATGGTGGTGGCGCGGTCAAGGTCCTCGGCAGCACCCTGCTGATCGGCCCGCAGGTTGGCGCGGCGAGCGTTCTTGCCGTGACCGGTCGGAATGACGGGCTGTTCCTCGGTCTGGCCTTTGCTGCGCTCCTCTCGGCTGCCGGTATCACCCGGCTGCGAAGGCGAGTTCGGGCCTAGCCGTAGATCACGAGTTGTCGAAAGGGCCGGGGTTCTCCCCGGCCCTTTTCGCGTCCCCGAGCGCGTCCTCGGGGTTGAGTTCCTCCAGCGAACGGTGGGCGGTCTCGGGATAGGCGACGACGATGAGCACGGCCAGCAGCAGCGGGCCGACGCCGGCCAGCGTCATGGCCGCACCGAAGCTGCGCCGGCCGGCGATGATCCCCACGGCAATGAGGCCGACGACGCTCCCTAGCCGGCCGACGACACCGATCGCCGCGTTGGCCCGGCCCCGAAGGCCCGTCGGGAACAGTTCCGGGCCGTACACGCCCAACGCGGGCACGTAGGCGGCGCCGAGGATCGTGCCGATGGCCGACGACGCCCACAGCGGCCACCCGTTTACCGCGAACATCACCATCGTCGCCGTCACGCCGGCGACTAGCGCGATGACCCCGACGACGCGCCGCCCCTTCACGTCGGCCAGGTAACCGCCCACCACGATGCCGATCGCACCCGGTGTTGTGGTGAGGATGGTGAACAGCGAGATGCGCGCCGCGCTGAACCCGCGTTCGTCACGCAGGTACTCGTTGAGGAACCAGTTGGCCGGCGTAAAGAACACCGCGATCAACAGGCCCGAGATGGCGAGCAACCACAGCCGCCCGCCGTGGCCGGCGAGGGTGGCCTCGGGGTGTGGCGCTCGGAAGCGCCGGCTTTCGACGAGGTGAGGGCGAAGATGGGCCAACGGGAAGAGGCCCACGAGCGCGACCGCGAACAGGATCCGCCACCCGCCCTCGCCGAGGTCGGCGACGGGAAGCAACATCACGGCGACGCCGCTGCCCAGCGCGCCGGCCATGGTCAACAGTCCCAGCGCGTAGGCCCGGCCGCCGGCGGGCATCTCCTCGGCGGCCATGATCGCCACGATCACCGCCGCCGCCGTCAACAGCCCCCGGGCCGGGACCTGGGTGGCGATGAACACCGGGAGCGACGGCGTGATCGCTCCCACCGCCGTGATGACACACGCTCCCGCCGTCGCCGCCAGTACCAGCCAGCGGCGGCCGCGGCGATCGGTGAGCGCGACGACCGGGAACGACAGCAGCAGGTCGAAACGGACCGCGGCCAGGGCCACGCCCTGGGCCGGCTTGCCCGCGCCGAACTCGTGGGCCGCGAAGGTGATCGTCTGGCTCAACAGGATCGTGGCGTAGCCGAGGATCACCGAGAGCAGGGCCAGTGCGTCGAGCGTCTCGGCTGCTTGCGGGTCGAGGCGGTCGGGCGGTGCCCACCAAGGCGTGCGGTCGCCGCTTTCAGGTCCGAGACGGCGAAGGCGACGGCGGAATGCGGTGGCGAAGAGCCAGCGCCAGTAGCGGACCGCTAATTCAACGCTGACCTCCTGGGTGACGTGATGGCGCCCGTCCGGTGTGTCGGTCACGGTCACCCGTCGCTCGTAGC
This sequence comes from Actinomycetota bacterium, assembly GCA_013816725.1. Classification (GTDB taxonomy): domain Bacteria; phylum Actinomycetota; class Acidimicrobiia; order Acidimicrobiales; family JACDEA01; genus JACDEA01. The sequence goes on along the minus strand of JACDEA010000180.1, from coordinate 627 downwards.
GGCGGAACGGCCCCTCGACGGCTTCGAACCGTCCGCCGCCGACATCGCGCTCGAGCACCAGACCGTTCCGGGGGATCAGTACCCTGGCCAATTCGTCGGCGTCGACGGTGCCTTGGGTCACGAGCGGGGCCACTGTCAGGGACGCTACGGGGAACAGCGAGTGGGCGGCCGGCGTTGGCATGGGAGAATGCCTGCCGTGGAAGCGCAACTACTCGACGCCATCGAGGCGATCCGTCCCGCCCTCCAAGTCGACGGCGGTGACGTTCGCGTCATTGCGCTGGACGAAGAGACCGGTCGGGTCGATCTCGAGCTACTGGGCGCCTGCGGTGGTTGCCCCATGTCGTCGCTCACTCTCAAGGCCGGCATCGAGCGCATCCTCAAGGACCGTGTCGACGGTCTTACCGAGGTGCGGGCCAAGGGCATCGACTTCGACGTGGTCGGCGAAACCGCCTAGGCGCCCTTGTAGATTCCTTCGGTGCGCCGGAGGGGACCTAGCGAGCTGGTCGAGGCGGCCGCCGGCGGCGACCGCACAGCAGTGGCCCGGCTGATCTCGCTGGTCGAGCGGGGCGGGGAACCAGCCCGGGAGGTCGGGCGGCTCACGTATCCGAGGGGCGGCCGGTCCTACAC
>JACDEA010000179.1 GCA_013816725.1 Actinomycetota bacterium | reverse complement strand
ATCGCGACCCGGCTGGAAGCGGACTTCGTCGCCTGCCTCGACAAGCGCGACATCGCCGGGGCGGCCGGCGCAGTCCTCGAGCTGGACGACGCGTTGGAGGCGTGGTCGGCCGACACGCTTCAGAGCGACGAGCCGGCGCGCGTGCGGGCGACATTGCGGTCGATGGTCGTGCGCCTGGGCCAGGCCGCCGCCGCCGCGTCGGGCCGGGCCGGTCTCATCGGCCCGCTGATCGACGAGTTGCTGGCAGCCAGGGCCGCGGCTCGTCGCGCCGGGCGCTACGCCGACGCCGACGCCGTTCGCGACCGACTGGCCGGGCTGGGCATCGAGATCCGCGACAGCGAGGAAGGTTCGTCGTGGCACCTAGAATCCTGAGGCTTTCCCCCGGGGAGTCCGAGCCCCCATCGTCTAGCGGCCTAGGACACCACCCTTTCAAGGTGGCAGCACGGGTTCGAATCCCGTTGGGGGTGCTCGATCCGGAAGGTGATGACCACCCCCTTCGCCGTCTCTCGACCAACGCGGAACAAGCCGCCACTTCACAAACCGGTACCGACAAGGAGAGACCATGAGGAAATTTTCGATTCGTCCTACGCTCACGTTGAGGGGACGCTCCTTCAAGGGCATGCGGGGTTGGTCGGGTAAGCCGTTGCATCCACCACTTACGGATTTCCCTATCGCCGCGTACCTGCTGGCCGCGGTCTTCGACGTCGTCTCGGCGGTCGCCGGCCAGGATCACACGTGGGCTCGAGAGTTGTGGCACGCGGGTACGTACACCTTCATCGGCGGCGCGGCCGTGTCGGTCCTTGCGGCCCTGACGGGACTGTGGGACGCATGGAAGTCCTCCGAAGCTGGCACCCAGGCTCGCCGCACCATCAACACCCACGCCACGGTCATGGTCACTGTCACCGTCCTGGCCCTGGCCGACATCGCCTGGCGACTCAACGCCTTCCACACGGAGGTCGCGACTCCGGCGGGCATCGCCGCGCTGTCGGTGGTCATCGCGTTGCTCGTGTCGCTCGGCGCGATGTTCGGAGGAAGCCTCGTCTACGAGTACGGGTTCAACGTCGAGACCGCAGGTGATCACCCGGCGTGGCACAAGTCGGAAGCCGACGTGTTCCCCGGCGCCCACGGCGACGGCGGAACCTCATGACGAAGCTGCGACGTCTGTGGGTTCTGGTCAGCCCGGCAGGCCCCCCTCGGCGAGACGGTCGACCGGAGTCTTGCCGGAGTCATCCGGGTCGAAGGACCAGTCCGGTTGCTTGTCGAGCTGGCCGAGATCGAGGCTGAAACGCTCGTCATCGCCGAGATCGACGATCGGAACGATCGGCTCGGGGGCGACCGGTGCGATGTCGGGTTCGAGGTGGCGTCGGAGGGCGTCCGGGAACTGACGAAGGAAGCTGTCGATGACCTGTTGGTGTTGCTGGGCAAGGAAGCAGCGGGCTTCGTCGGCGACGGTGGTGACGCGATCGGCGATACCGGCAAGGTCGTAGTCGTTCGCGTCTGAGCGTGCGACCCGTGCGAGCAGATCGGCGAGCGCGAGTCCGTCCTGCTTGCACGGTGTGCATTGCCCGCACGACTCGACGGCGAGAAAGCGGGACACGCCGGCGGCCACCGCGGCGAGGTCGGTCTCGTCGTCGAAGACGATGAACCCTGCCGCGCCGAGGCCGCTGCCGATCCGGCCCATGTCCTCATAGGTGAGCGGCGTAGCGAACGCCTCGGCGGGCACCAGTGGGTTGGCGACACCGGACATGGCCGCGACGAGACGGCGCCCGTCTCGCGGGCCGCCACCGATCAACTCGATCACCTCGCCCAGCGCGGTGCCGAGAGCGACCTCGGCGACGCCGTGGCGTCGGGTGGCCCCGCTGACGGTACAGACGATGGTGCCAGGCGATCCGGGCGTGCCGACCTGGCGAAACCAGTCGGCCCCGTTGGCGAGCAGTGGCGCGATGTTGGCCATCGTCTCGACGTTGTTGACCAGCGTGGGGGGCGCACCAGCCGGGTCGGGCTGGGCCATGCGGGTCCCGGCAGGCTCGTCAGATCCGGGTCCGGCCTCGTCGATGCCGTGGCGAAACGGGGGAGCCACCCGGGGGAAAGGCGGACGGCCGTCGAGAACCTCGAGCAGCCCGGTCTCCTCACCGAACAGGTACTCCGACGGCCCCGCTACCACGGCGACCACGACGCCCTCGCTCCACCCGGCGGCGGCGACGTCGGCGATCGCCTGTTCGAGCCGTTGACGTTCGATGGTGAAGGTGTGTTTGGTGGCGATGATGGCTCGGTCGGCGCCGACGGCGAGGGCGGCGATGAGGGCGCCTTCGATGACGGCGTACAGGTTGGATCGCAGGATGGCCCGGTCTTTGAAGGTGCCGGGTTCACCTTCGGCGGCGTTGACGACGACGGTTGTCGGGAGTTCGGCCGACGCGTAACTGGCGACGGTGCGCCACTTGACGCCGGTGGGGAACCCAGCACCGCCTCGCCCTCGGAGACCGGAGGCTTCGACCTCGTCGATGACCGCGGCCGACCCAAGCTTGCGGGCCATGTCGAGGCCGAGCCCGCCGCCGATGCCGATGTAGTCGCCGAGCGATTCCACCGGCGCCGCCGGCAAAACCCGGTGAACCAGTTCCGTCATTCTTCCGCCCATTGTTGAACACATCGTCGGCTGTTCCGGGACGTCATCTTCGCACTCCTCGCCACCTTCGACCACCCACACGCGAAAGCCATCTGTCGGTGCTCAGTTACCGTCTTACGCGACCTGACAGCGACACATGCGGTTTGGCAGACGTGAGCCGCTACGGTGACGGGGCGGCATCGCCAGTGTCATCATCAGTGTCATCGTCAGTGTTCTGGTCCTGTGGTGCAGTTTGGAGTGCACGCCGGCCTGTCAAGCCGGAGGTCGCGGGTTCAAATCCCGTCAGGACCGCGGATGTGGTCGGCATTACGCTGGCCGCCCACGGTCGGGTAGCTCAGTCGGCAGAGCGCGCGCCTGAAAAGCGTGAGGTCACCGGATCGACGCCGGTCCCGACCACCAGGAGAACGGATCTACGACAGCGGTTTAGAGGCCCAGAACCGCTGGGAGCCGGCGCAGATCGGCGACCACGTGGTCGGCCTCGGGCTCGGGCGCCGAGTCGTCATCGAACACGCCGGTGTAGCGGACCGACACCATCCCCGCGGCCTTGGCGCCGGCGACGTCGGTCCGGCGGAGATCACCGACGTGGGCGGCGCGCTCCGGCACGATGCCGCCGAGCCCTTCGAGGGCGTGTTCGAAGATCTCGGGCGCCGGCTTATAGAAGCCCACCTCGTCAGAGAACGACCAGTGATCGAACAACGGCAGAAGCCCGCGCCGAATGAGGTGCTCGCGCAGGACGTCGGACGCGGTGAAACCGACGTCGCAGATGATGCCGAGGCGGACGCCTCCCTCGCGCAGCGCGGTGAGGCACTCCTCGACGCCGTCGGTGAGATGGAAGTCGATCCCGACGCCGGCATTGGCGAATGCCTCGACCAGCTGGACGCGGAGCTCCGGCGACACCTCGAACCCGAGCCCTTCCATGATGTGCTCAGCGGCCTGTGCAGCGAGATACTGCTCACCCTCGTTCCACGACTTCACGTACGCGTCCCACGCCGAGTCGAACGTCTTCTCGAGCTGCTGGCGTTCGAGGGCGAAGCCGGCGTCCTCGAGAATGCCGGCCCACGCCTCGAGGCGGCGGCCGCGCAGCTGGCCCCGCTCCTCGTACACCAGCGTGTTCCAATGGTCGAACGTGACCGCCTCGACCGCGCTCATCGGCTGCTCACCGCCCTTTCATACACGTCAACAACGGCATTGACCATGCCCTCGATTGCGTAATGGCGCTCCAGCCGTCGACGCGCCGCCGCGCCCATGTGCCTTACCCGCTCGGAATCGGTAGCCAACTCGGCCAGACGTTGACCGCCGGCGCCGGGATCATTCCAGGGGAACAGAAACCCGGTCTCGCCGTGCACGACGGTGTCCCGCGAGCCGACCACATCAGAGGCAACAGTGGGCCGCCCAAGGTTCATTGCCTCGAGTAGCACGTACGGCGCGCCTTCCCAGCGTGAGGCGAGAACGAGCGCCGACGCGCGCGCGATGGCGGCGGCACCGTCGCCCCTTTCGACCACGATGCCCGGATCGAGCGCGGCGACCAGCGCCCGCACCTGCGGCTCGAGCGCGCCGTAGCCGACCAGTACCGCCTCCGCGTCGGGCACCCTCGCTCGCAGCGCCGCCATCACGCGGACGACCTGCTCGGGGCTCTTCTGGTAGACGAACCGGTTCACCGCCACGGCGCGGAATCGTTCGGGCAGCGTCGGTGGGGCTGGGCCGACGGCGATCGCGTTGGGGATCACCCGCACCTTCGACATCGGATACACCCGGGCGAGGACGTCGGCCTCGCTCGCCGAGGCGGCGATCACCACGCGCGTCAGCGGCGCCATGGCCCGCTCGACGGCTTGCGCTAGCCGCGCCTCCCGCGTCGGTTCGAAATCCGAGAAGTGCACGCCGTTCGGAGTGTGGACGATCGGAACGCGGAACGGCGTGGCAACGACCCGTGCGATCACGCCCGCCGCGGTGCTGTGCGAGTGGATGACGTCGGGGTGCCAGCGGCGTACGAGACGACCAAGCCGCAACGCCGCGCCGGCGTTCCGCGGATGCGGAGCGGTGCGATGCATCGCGATCCTGAACACCGCCGCGCCCGCGTCCTCGAGACCTGGGGCGACATCATCGGTCCCGCCCCACGCCCGCACGACCGGTACCGCAACGCCGACGGCGTGGCCCGCGGCGAGCTGACCATCGGCGAGCGTCTGCACGTGCAACGCGGTACCGCCCTCGAGCGCCTCGAGAACGTGCAGGATTCGCACGTATCAGCGCTGGTGAGTGTGGCCCGGTCGGATGACCCCTTCGGCGCGCGCCGCATCGGCGACACCCTTGGCAACCAGTTCGACAACACGCCGGTTGAAGACACTCGGGACCACGTAGGTGGCGCTGAGGTCCGACTCCGGAACGGCGCTCGCGATCGCCTCGGCGGCGGCGAGCTTCATGCCCTCCGTGATTGTCGTCGCGCCGGCGTCCAACGCGCCTCTGAAGATGCCCGGGAAGCACAGCACGTTGTTGATTTGGTTGGGATAGTCGCTGCGGCCGGTGGCGATTACCGCGGCGAGGCCTTCGACGTCTTCCGGCATGATCTCGGGGTCCGGGTTGGCCAAGGCGAAGACGATGGGGTCGTTGTGCATGGCCCGCAGGTCGTCGCGGATCAGCAGCCCTGGCCCGCTCACGCCGACGAAGACGTCAGCCCCCGGCAGCACCTCGTGGAGGGTGCCCCTGCGTCGGTCGGGATTGGTGTGCTCGGCCATCCACTTCTTCGATACGTCGAGATGGTCTCGGCCTTCGTACAGCGCACCCTTCCGATCGACCGCGATGATGTTGGGCACACCGGCCGCTTGAAGGATCTTGGTGATCGCCACACCGGCGGCGCCGGCCCCCGCCATCACGATCTTGAGGTCTTGCATCTTCTTGTCGACGACCTTGAGCGCGTTGCGTAACGCCGCGAGCACCACCACAGCCGTGCCGTGCTGGTCGTCGTGGAACACAGGAATGTCGAGG
>JACDEA010000178.1 GCA_013816725.1 Actinomycetota bacterium | reverse complement strand
CTGCCCGCCCGCGCCGTCGCTTCGGCGGCACCGCCCGGCGCGCCCGCACCGCTGGCCGCAGCCGGCGCGTTGACCTGGACCCACATGGCACGCAGGACGCGGAAGAAGAAGAGGTAGACGAGGGCGAGCAGGAGCAGCTTGAGGACGTTCAGCAGCGATTCGGGCACGGGGGAGGGCCTCTCAGCTCATTTCGAATCGCAGCGTGGTTGCCCCCACGGTCACCTCGTCACCGTCTGTCAGTTCCCGTCGCTTCACCCGGCTGCCGTTCACCTTGGTCCCGTTGGTCGAGTCGAGATCGACGACCACGAACCCGCCGCCCTCACGGCGCACCTCGGCGTGGCGTCGACTTATGTTCTTATCCGACAACTGGACTTCGCACTCGTCGAGGCGGCCGATCGTGGCCGGGTCCTCGCCCAGCTCGATCCGGGTGCCGTCGCCGGTCACCAACGCGGCGTACGGTCCGCCGCCCGGACCCTCCTTGACCTCGGCGGCGACGTTGAACACGCCGGGGCCGACCGGCTCGGTGTCCAGCTCGACCTGGACAGGTCCGAGGAAACGGTAGCCCTCGTCCTTGGCGTGCTCGCGCGCCGCGTCGCACAGCTCGCGCAGGAGCGCCTCCTCGTAGCTCACGAACCGTTCGTGGTCGCTTGGGTCGATCGTGATGACGAAGTGGTTCGGGGCGATCACGCCGCGCACGCCCACCGACCGGCCCAGATCCATCTCGCGGGTGATACGCCGCCCGACCTCGACGGGCTGGAGCCCGCTGCGGAACGCCTTGGCGAACACGCCTTCCACCAGGCGCTCCAAGCGCCGCTCGAACTGCTGCAGTCCCATGTGGCCGGCAAGCCTACCGATGGGGTGCGGTACCCTGACCCCCCGCCGTTCTGGAGGCAATGAGTCGCTCTTTTAGCGACCTATTGCCTCCAGAATGCGCTGGTCACTCGGGCGAGTGGCGGAATTGGCAGACGCGCAGGATTCAGGTTCCTGTGTCCGAAAGGATGTGGGGGTTCAAGTCCCCCCTCGCCCACCATTGCTGACCAGGCGGGATGTCGCTGGCGGTGTGACGAAAGAGAGCGCTGACTCAGTCGTCGACGAGGGCGTTGACGACGAAGGTTCGAAGGTACGTCGGCAAATCGTCAACTCGCGGCACCGTCTCGGGCACCGTGACGAAATGGAACACCAGGAACGTCAGCCATCGCACCGCTTGGTCGAGGTCTACGCCGGCGCGCAACTCGCCGCGCTCCTTGGCGTACTCGAGGTAGGGGCGCCAGTAGTGAGACATGGCATGGAAGACCGCATCCGATTCGGCAACAATCCGCGCCGTGTCGTGGAGGATGTCCTCGCCGGTCATCGACGCCCACACCGCCCGGTCGTCGTCGCCGACGATGCCGGTGCGCAGCGCCTCGACGATGAGCCGCCCGGCCCGCCCGCGACGCGCCACGCGTTGATGGAGTTGCGCGGCCCGCTCGTTGATGTGACGAACCATGACTTCTTGGAGAAGGGCCTCTTTGCCCGCGTAGTACCGATAGAGGGCCGGCCGAGGTATGCCGGCTTCGCGGGCGATGTCCTCCATTCGCGTGCGCCCCACGCCCCAGCGGGCGAAGCACGCGGCGGCGGCGGCGGCGATCCGTTCGCGCCGCTCGCCGTTCGCCGCGTCTGACGGCTCCGACTTGATCGACGCGTCGACGAGCGGCATCGGCAACAGTCTACGGGACAGGGCCCTAGACGCATGTCATGTGACAGAGTACGTTCTTTGTTAATCGTTGCAGACGACAGACGGAGCGATAGATGGCTGTCCCGCGAGTGATTTCCCCTGACGACCACATCCAGGAGCCGGCGCATGTGTGGCAATCGCGTTTGCCGGAGAATCTGCGGTCTCGCGGTCCACGTATCGAACGGCTCAAGGGAACGGTCGCACTCAACGCCGGCGACCTCGGCTTCGTTGAGACCGCCGACGGTCACGTGGCTGACGTGTGGAACTACGACGGCAAACGCATTCCTATCGTCCGCATCGCCGCCGCGGTTGGTGTTCCGCGCCGCGAAGTCGATGCCCGACCGGTGACGTTCGACGACATCCGGAAGGGCTGTTACGACCCGGCGGCGCGTCTCGCCGACATGGATATCGCCGGGGTCGAAGCTTCCGTCTGCTACCCGAACATGTTCGTGCGGTTCTGCGGCCAGACCTTCTCGTTGGGACCGGACAAGGAGCTCGGGCTGGCGTCGATCCAGGTGTACAACGACTTCGTGATCGAGGAGTGGTGCGCAGGTTCAGCGGGCCGCCTCGTGCCGATGGGCATCGTCCCGCTGTGGGACATCGACCTCGCCGTTGCCGAAGCGCGTCGCCTCGCCGATCTCGACTTCCGTTCCATCACCTTCTCCGAAGCACCACACCTCTTGGGCTTCCCCTCGATTCATTCCGGGTACTGGGATCCGCTGTTCGACACGTGCGCGGCCACCGGTATGGTCGTGTCGCTCCACATCGGAACCGGCGGCTTCCCGATGCTGGCAGCCGACGCGCCCGGTGCCGTTCCCAACGTGATGGCCTCGTTCAACGCCGGCTACACGCTGACGGACCTTCTTTTCTCCGGCGTCTTCGCCCGGTTCCCGACGCTCAAGACGTGTCTGGCCGAATCGCAGCTGGGATGGGTTCCGTACGTGTTGAGCCGGGCCGACTTCGTCTGGCAGGAGATGCGCGGTGAGGGCTTCACCGGTGTCGATCACGACGCCATGCCCCATCCCCCGAGCTATTACTTCCAGAACAACGTGTGGGTCACCTTTTTCCGCGACCCGGTCGGCCTCGAACTCCTCGACCAGATCGGCATCGACCGGATCCTTTACGAAACTGACTACCCGCACACCGACAGCGCATGGCCCAGCTGCCGGGACGTGGCCGACGATATGACGAAGGAGCTGAGCGAGGCCGACGCAGCCGCGATCGTCGCCGGGAACGCCAAGGAATTGTTCCGCATCGAGACGCACGCCTGATATGGACTTGCACGATCCGACCCACGGCTCCTCGGCGCCGACGCGCTACTGGTCGACGGCCAACATCGGCGAGGCGATGCCCGATGTCCTGTCGCCGATGTGCTGGAGTTTCTGGGGCCCGAACATGGAAGCCGGCGCCCGCCTGTCCTACTACGACTTCGGCATCTTGTCCCGCGCCGAGTTGGCCGTTCCGGACGACCCGAACGAGTTGCTGACGTCGTACTTCTTCGGCCGACCGGCGATGAACCTCGACCGGCTCCGCACGCTCTTCAACAGCATCCCGGGCATGTCGGCCGATGACTTCGAGCGTGACATCTGCGGCAGCGTCCGTCCCGGTCTCGCGACCGAACCGAGCGCCGGTCGGACGCCGTACGTCCTCGCCCGCGGCCCCGTTGCCATGCTGACCGCCGGTCGCCGGATGCGGCGCTTTGCTACGGGCCAGCGCCTCTGGTGGGAGCGCGATGTCTTCGACGGCGGCGGCCTGGCCAATCCACAGGGGCTGCTTACCGATGCGGCCCACCGGTTCCGAGAGGCGTTCCGGTCACACGTCCGTTGCCGTTTCGTCCTGATGTCGCTGCAAGCGCAGCTCACGAAACTGGCAGAGGGTGCCGGGCGCCGGGACCTCGCGCTCCGGCTCCTCGCCGGCATGGGAGGCGTGACCGAAACCGAGGTGGCCGACGACGCTTGGCAGGTCGGCCATGGCCAACTCGAGCCCGGGCAGTTCGTTCGGCGCCATGGCTTCCACGGACCGAACGAAGGCAACCTGACTGGCACGTCCTGGCGCGAGGACGACGGGCCTGTCCGCAGCTTGGCTGCGGCCATGGCCGAACGCCCGCCCAATCAACGCCCTCGTCGGCGCGAATCCGCGACGGTGGCGGCTCGGGCCGAGGCTGTGGCCGAATTTCTGTCGGTGTTGCCGCGCCACCGTCGGGCGACCGCCCGGTGGTTGTGCGCGATCACTCCCCGAGCGGTGCAGACCAACGAGATCGGTAAGTCCAGCTTTTTGATGGCGATCGATGGCGGGCGCGCCGCCACGCGGGCGATCGGTCGAGAGCTGAAGGCGAGCCAGCGCTTGGACGACTCGGCCGATGCGTTCTATCTCACCATCGGCGAGCTTCTGGCGCCGCTCCCGGCTGACGCGAAGGATCTCGTGCGGTTTCGGCGCGAGCGGCGCGACGAGTACCGCCGGTACGACCTGCCACTCACGTTCACCGGCGTCCCGGAACCCGAGGTCCGCGTGGACGACGACGGCGTGGGCGGCGACGTGATCACCGGCGTAGCCGGCGCGCCGGGCGTGGCCGAGGGTTTGGCGCGCGTGGTGGTCGACCCGTTCGAGTCGGCGCCGCTCGAACTCGGCGAGATCCTCGTGTGCCGCTTCACCGATCCGAGTTGGGCACCATTGTTCTCACTGGCCGACGGCCTGGTGATCGACATCGGCGCAGCCGCGAGCCATGGCGCCATCGTGGCCCGTGAACTCGGAGTCCCTTGCGTGATCGGCACCGGCGATGGCACGCGCCGGATCCACACCGGCGATGTCGTGCGCGTGGACGGGTCGGCCGGCGTCGTCGAGGTGCTCAAGCGGACGACGCGGGCGGGAGGTGACGCCGGTGACGGTGCGTGAGGAGGACGAGTTTCTGCACGCGCCCCCTGCACCGACGCCGTCGCGGTGGCAAGAGAACATGTTCTTCATCTGCTGGGACGTGGCGTCCGATAGCGGTCTGCTGTGCCACATCCGCCGCGCACCGACCATGGGTGTCCAGGAAGCCCAGGTCGTCGTCGCGCTCGACGGGCGCGTGGGCTCGAGCCTGGTCGAGGGTGCCTTCACGGCCGAGGCACTCGTTGCACCGCTCAGCGCCGTGCCCGTGGACCCCTTTCGCCGGTGGTCATTCCGGTTCGACGGGCGCGGCGTCGAGGGCGCTGGTCCCTTGGGATTCGTGGCCGTCGCGGCCGGGGGCGACACGCCGATCACGGTCGACATCACGCTCGAGAGCGCGCTGCCCGTCGTCGACTTCGCCGAGAGATTGACCGCCATGGTGGCGGCTATGCGCGCCGCGCCCGACGGTCCGCAGATGGGAGAGCAGCAGCACTACGAGCAGGGCGGCACGTGGTACGGACGTCTCCGTGTCGGCGACGGTCAGCGCGACGTCAGCGGGTTGTTCGTCCGCGACCACTCATGGGGTGTGCGACGCGAGCAGCAGCAATTCGAGGCGTTCTGGACGGCGTCATGCCTCGACGAGGGTCGTATCTTTTGCAACGCCATCGGTGTTCCAAGCGGCGACCGCGTCGTAGGCATTGGCGCCGTCGTCGACGCGAGCGGCGTGACGTTCACGCAGGAAGTGAGCGCCTCGTTCTCGCCGGCGGCTGGGATCGCGGCGTATGAGCGCACCACGGTGGCGTTCGGTGCTCCGGTGGCGCGAACCCTCACTGCGCAGACGTGTCGCCATCTACCCCTCTACCTTCCTGGTTCCGGAACAAACCGATACGACAACAACGCCATCTCTACGGCGCAGATGCACGGTGCGGCAGGCTTCGGCGTGATGGAGTGGGCGTCGGTGCTGTCCGACGCCGACGCCGCGCTGCTACACGCCGAGCCGATCACCTAATGCGACGTGCCCTGGCGCTGGCCCTAGC
>JACDEA010000177.1 GCA_013816725.1 Actinomycetota bacterium | reverse complement strand
GTTCGAGCATGTGCATCGCCTCGCGGGCGTTGAACTGCATCGCGTACCGCACCCGGTAGGCCAGCGCGACGGCGTACGGCGCCTGGGCCGGGAGCCCCGGCTTGAGGGCGTCGTGCAGCGCGGCCGAACGCTCCATGGTCTCGACGTAGGGTCCTTCGAGGCCGGCGTCGGCCACCGCGTCGGGCGTGGTGTAGCCGTGGTCGGCGGTGAGGGTCTGCCACTCGATCGTGAGCATCCGGTGACGTTGAAGGTCGCGGAATGCTCCGTAGTCCGACAGCACATCGAACCGGTAGCCCGTGCGCTCGAGCGCCCGACCCGGCTTGTGGCGACGGTTCGTACGTTCGCCGACGTAGGCGAGCAGCAGTGAACGCTTCTCGTCGGCGCCCAGTCGGCGGACGCGGGCCAGCACCTGGTCCTCGGGCAGGTGCGAGTGCGCATAGAGCGTGGCGGCGATGACCTTGTCCTCGCCGTCGGGATCGAACTCGACCAGCGTGACCATGGGCCGTTCCTCGGGGACGACACCGCTCAAGAGGGCGTTGGCTTCGTCGGCCATGACCGCGGCGGTCTTCTCGAGGTACGACGACCAGGCGCCGCCGCGGTCGGGAACGTCGACGCGCTTGAGGAACGACGGGATCACCTTGCGCAATTCGGTGAGCATGAGGTCGGCGTAGGCCCGCGCCTCGGGCAACGGATGAGCCCGCATTCGCAGCAGCAATGCCTCGTAGCCCTGGCCGGTTCCGTAGATGCCGACATTCGACAGCGACGCCGCCGGCAACATCCCGCGCGCCGCGTCGAGGGCCTTGGCCTTGATCGACGTGCGATACACGAAGTCGGAGTCGTTGGGATCCTTGGGGTAGCGCTGCGTGAACCATTGCGCCAGCGCGGGGACCATCTCGGCGTAGGCGTCGAACATGCGATCCAGCTCGCCGACGTACCGCGCGCCGAGACCCGACTCGAGGACAGCCCGGTCGCGGTAGTACCGGTAGCGGCCGTTGGTCAGCCGTTGGTCATAGGCGATGTACCGGGTGGACTGCTCGAGGTAGGCCATGAGGCGTCCCCACTCGAGGATCTTGGTCAGCAGGTTCGATGCCTGCTCGCAGGCCAGGTGCACGCCGCCGAGCTGGGCGACCGAATCGTCGCCGTATTCGAAGAAAACCTTGTCGTAGAGCTCCTCGGCCCGCCGCAGGCCGATGGTGGCGTCGACGGTCTCGTCGCCGGACATGTCGAGCTCGCCCACGAACTCCTTGAGGAACAGGCGCCGGAGGCTCAGCGGCGAGCGCGAGTACCGGGCAAACAGCGCCCCCTTGACCACCTCGGGCAGGTTGACCAGCGCGAACACCGGCTGGTCGAGGTTGGTGAAGTAACGCCGGAGGACGGCCTCCTCGTCGGCGGTGAAGCGCTCGGCGGCATAGAGCATGGACACCGAAGGTTATGACCCCATCGCGCCGCGAGCGGTGATCGTCACACGACCACTTTCAAGGCATCTGGTTCCACGCGAACGCTCACGGTCCTGACCTGGGCCACCAGCGCCCCGTCGAGCTCGACCGACGTCGGTCGCGGGAATTCGAACTGCACAGCGGCCACCCGCCGCTCCTTGATCCCCGGGTGCGGGAGGTGTGTCCCCGACTCCAAGCGGGCCCGAACCTTGAGGCGATCCGCCACGCCCAGGTCGGCTTCGTAGACATCGAGCAGGCCGTCGTTGGGATGGCCCCGGGGGGCCAGGTTCCACCGCCCCCGGAACTGCGCGTTCATCACCGCGACGGTGTGGCGCCAGAACGGGGTGCGGGCGATCAGATGGGCGACGAACCAGTGGAGCCGGCCGTCGAGAAGAGCGGCGCCGACGTCGACCGGGAACACCGTGACCAGAGCACCGGGGCCACCCAGCGTGCGACACAGGTCGCCGCCGCGCAACCCCAACATGGGGACAGGGCCGCCGCGACGGCGGGCGCCCTCCACCGCGGCGCGGGCCTCCTCGTCCGATGCGACCGACAGGCCGTCGGCCGCCAGTGTCCCGGGTTCCCCCCACGCCTTGCCCTTTTCGATCGTCACACGATGCTCCCGCCCACGACGCTCGACGCCGCGACTACACCGCGGAAGAGGCGCCCGGCGGCCTGGTCGGCCGCGTCTCGCGTGGCGAGCGCGGGGGCGACGATGGCGACTTGCCGGAGGAGGTCGATCACCTGCTTGACGTTGCGTACGAAGTCCCCACCCGACATCTCGTGCTCCTCGAGCAGTTCGTCGAGGTCGATCCCGCTCGACCATCCGTGGGCCAGCGCGAAAAACCCGATCTCCGGGGGTCGGGTGACCGGGAGCCCGGCTTCCTGCTCGGCCCGATTCAGCTCGACGGCGAGGTCGGCGATCGCGGTCCACCGCTCGCGGATCCGGGGCGAGGGGAACTTGGGAATCGCGACGACGGGGTCGCGCCCCCGCGCCTCGAAGGTGAACGTCGACACCAGCGCGGCCAGCGTGTCGGGATCGACGTCGTCGAGCAGGCCGACCCGCAGCGTCTCGGCGATGAGCAAGTCGGCTTCGTGATACGTGGCGCCCAGGATGACGCCGGCGTCGGTGAGGGACCACCCGTCGACGTAGCCCCACGCTTCGAGGACGCGCAGCACGCGATCGAACTGGCGGGCCAGCGACTCGGTGCGGCCCTGAATCTGCTTCTCCAACCGGTCGATCGAACGGCGCAGGTCGATCTGCCTGCGATAGGCAACGACATGAGCTTCGGCATCGGGACAGGTGTCGACCGGGTGGTCGGCCGCCGCGTCGGCCTCGGCCGTTGGTGTCTGCCCCGGGCCGGCCACGCCGACCAGCCCGTCGGAGCGGAGCTTGGCGGTACGCAGCGACTGGGCGACCTGACGCTGGAACGCCGGCTTGGTCGGTGTGAACGGGGTGGGCAGCTGCACCCGTCCGACGGCGCGAGGGGGCGCGGCGAAGTCTTTGGGTCCGAGGCTGAGCACGCGGTTGTCCTGGGTTACGACCCGCACGCGCAGATCGCCGCCCCGGCGGCCTCGGGTCGACAGCACCGCTACCCGGCCGCGGGCTTTGATGCCGGGCACCGACAGCACGTCGCCGGGCTGAACGCCGCTCAGCGCGGCGACCACCTGGTCGTGCACCGACGGCACGCGCTTGGCCGCCCGCTCTGCGGCGCGGCGCAGCCCCGCGTACTCGCCGACGTCGCCTCGATCGCACACCGCGCTCGTTTCGGCCCGCACCAGGTCGGCCCGCAGCTTCTCGAGGCGCGTCTCGTCGCGCACCACCGCGCTGTCTGCCCGGTACTGCGCGAAGCTCAGATTGAGCAGGTGGTGCGCGGTCTCGGGTTGGTACTTCCGGACCAGGTTCGCCGCCATGTTGTACGTCGGCCGGAACGACGACGTCAGCGCGTAGGCCCGGCGCGACGCCAGCGACGCGACCTGGTCGAAGGGCACGAACGGCGACCACAGCACTACGGCGTTGCCTTGCTCGTCGATGCCGCGACGACCGGCCCGGCCGGTTAGTTGGGTGTACTCCCCCGGCGTCAACGGTTCGTGCCCGTCGCCGGTGAATTTGGTGATCTTCTCGATCACGACAGTACGGGCCGGCATGTTGATACCTAGCGACAGCGTCTCGGTGGCGAAGACCGCCTTGACCAGAGCGCGCGTGAACGCGGCTTCGACCACCTCCTTGAACGGCGGCACCAACCCGGCGTGGTGGGCGGCCAGTCCGGCTTCGAGCCCGGCCATCCACGGCCCGTAGCCCAACGCGTCGAGGTCATCGTCGCTCAGCGCGGTCAGCTTTTCGTCGGCGATCGCCCGCACGGCCACGCGCTCCTCCGGGGACGTGAGGCGGAGCCCGGCGTCGAGGCACTGGCGCACGGCGTCGTCACATCCGGCCCGGCTGAACACGAAGTAGATCGCCGGAAGCATCTCCTCCGACCAGAGGCGGTCGATCACCTCGACCCGGCGGGGAGTGAAAAGGCGCAGCCGCCGTCGCCCCCGCTCGCGCGCTCGCACCGTCGAGCGGGCTTCGAGCTGGCCGACCGCGGGATTGGGCTTGCCGTCGACGAACGTCGGGAACAGGTGCAGGTGCTCCGACGAGCGATCGCCCACGAGGAACAGGTTGCGCAGCTCGACGGGACGCCGCTCTTCGATGATGGCTGCCGTGGTCCCCCGCACTGTCGAGATCCAGGCGGCGAACTCCTCGGCGTTGGACACCGTGGCGGAGAGGCACACGAGGTCCACGTCGGGCGGGCAGTGGATGATCACCTCTTCCCACACCGCACCGCGATAGGGGTTCTGGAGGTAGTGCACCTCGTCGAGGACGACGTAGCGCAGCCCCCGCAGCAGCGGCGACGCCGCGTACAGCATGTTGCGAAGCACCTCGGTGGTCATGACGACGACGGGCGCGTCGGGGCGGATCGAATTGTCGCCGGTGAGCAGCCCGACATTCGCGGCGCCGTGGCGGGCGATCAGGTCGTTGAACTTCTGGTTGGAAAGCGCCTTCAGCGGCGTCGTGTAGAAGGCCTTGCCGCCCTCCCCCATGGCGCGAGCCACCGCGTATTCGGCGACGACGGTCTTACCCGAGCCGGTCGGCGCGGCGACCAGCACGGACTGGCCGGCGTCGAGCGCGTCGAGCGCTTGGTGTTGGAACGGGTCGAGCGCGAAGCCCAGCGCGGCCGCGAAGTCGGCGCGAGCAGCGGGCGCCGACGGGCCGCTCACTTCTTGAGCAGCCGACCCAGCAGGATCGAGCCCTCGTAGAAGATGTACATCGGCACGGCCATGGCGAGGAGCGTGTAGGGATCCTGGCTCGGCGTGATGACGGCGGCGAAGATGACGATGACGAGGAACGCCTGGCGCCGCCACGTGCGCAGCTTCTTGCTGGTGAGGACGCCCGTCAGCTCGAGTGCGACGAGGACCACGGGAAACTCGAAGGACAACCCGAAGGCGAAGAACATCAGCAGGATCAGGCGGAGGTACTTGGCCGGGCTGTAGATCTCCTGGAAGTTCGAGCCGCCCACGCTCTGCAGGAACGACAACGCCTTGGAGAACGTGACGTACGCCAGCGTGGCGCCGAGGAAGAACAGCATCATCGACGTCGCCACGAAGGGGATGGCGTAGCGCTTCTCCTTGGGGTTCAAGCCAGGGGTGATGAACCGCCACAGCTGCCAGAGGACCACCGGGAGGGCCAGCATCAGCCCGCCGTACCCCGCCACCTTGAGCCGGGCGGCGAATCCCTCGAGCGGGTCCTGAATGAAGAGGTTGCACTCCTTGCCCTTGGGCAGGACGGCGCAGTACGGGTGGATCAGGAACGACAGGATGTGGTCGTAGAGGACGAAGGCGAGGATGCCGCCGGCGACCACCGCGATGATGGAAATGAAGAGCCGACGGCGCAGCTCTGTTAGGTGCTCGACGAGCGTCATGCGGGCGCCGCCGGGGCCGCCGACCCCGGGGACGTCCGACGTTATGGCCACCGCGGGCGCGACCTGTCAGGCAACGCGGTGCACGGCCTAGACCGGCGGAGTCGGCGGCACGGCCTGCCCGTCGCCTGTGCCGTCGTCGCCGACTCCATGGGTCTCGTCGCCGGGACCGGCGGCCGGCGCCGGCGCGGCGATCGGCTCAGCGGTCGCGCCGATCGGCTCGGCCGCGGTCACCACCGGCTCAGCGGTCGCGCTGATCGGCT
>JACDEA010000176.1 GCA_013816725.1 Actinomycetota bacterium | reverse complement strand
CGTGGTCGGTGGGCGGGTCATCGTCACCACGTGGGGCGGCCGGGTGTCGATGCTCGACGGGTGGTCGACCCCCCTGCCCGGCCCCAGCCTGGGCCCGCCGGCAGCCGCCAGCGGTGTCGTGGTGGCGTCGTGGGAGGGTGGTGTGCTCGCCTTCGACGCGGCCAGCGGGCACGTGCGCTGGCAGCGCCAGTTCGAGGGCGCCGACACCAGCGCGCCGGCCGTGATCGGCGACCTCGCAGTGGTGGTGGGCGGCGACCGCCGCGCTCACGGCATCGACCTGTCGACCGGCAACGACCGTTGGTCGATTGCGATGAGCGGCGCCGGCGCGCCGGAAGCGCCGCCTGCCGTGCGCGGCCAGCGAGTTGCGCTGGTCGATCGCCTCGGGCACCTCGTCGTTGCCGATGCCCACGGCCATCGTCTGTGGTCAGCCGACGGTCACGGCGCCGTCGTACGCGGCGCACCGGTCTGGGTCGGCGATGCCGTCGCGATGCCGCTCGACGACGGTCGGATCATGGTCGCCCGCGGCCATCGCCCGTTGTTCGACGATCCGCCCGGGCGGGTGAGCGGCGCGGCCGCCGCGGGCAGTTCGTTGATCGTGGCAACGCGTGAGGCAACGACCAACGGCCTCTTCGAGCTACGCCGCGAGGGTCGCGAATGAAGGCGTCGGTCTGCTCCACGTAGGTACCGAATCGCACGGCGGCGCTCCGACTACAATCTCCTGTTCCGTCCCAACGATCGGCGTTGGGCTTGATTCATACCCGTGCGCTCCCACGGTCGCCGCTCGCGGCGCAGGCGTACGGGTCCGACAACCGATGGGAGAGGAGTTGCCGTGGCTGTCGTCACGATGAAGCAGTTGCTGGAGGCCGGCGTCCATTTCGGGCACCAGACCCGGCGGTGGAACCCGAAGATGCGTCGTTTCATCTTCGGCGAGCGCAACGGGATCTACATCATCGATCTCAACCAGACGCTCCAGCGCATCGACAGCGCGTACTCGTTCGTACGCGACCTGGTGGCCGACGGGGGCAGCATCTTGTTCGTCGGCACCAAGAAGCAGACCCAGGACCCCGTGGCTCAGTACGCCATGAAGGTGGGCATGCCCTACATCAACGAGCGGTGGCTGGGCGGCATGCTCACCAACTTCTCCACGATCAGCGGCCGGGTGAAGAAGATGCAGGAGTACCAGCGCATGCGGTCGGCGGGCGACTTCGAGGCCATGCCCAAGAAGGAGGCGCTGATCCTCAGCCGCGAGCTGGAGAAGCTCGAGCGCAACCTGGGCGGGATCCGCACGATGGGCAAGCTGCCCGAAGCCATCTTCGTGATCGACACCAAGAAGGAGCACATCGCGGTCACCGAGGCCAACAAGCTCGGTCTGCCGATCGTCGCGGTCGTCGACACGAACTGCGATCCCGACCTGATCCAGTACGTGATCCCGGGCAACGACGACGCCATCCGGGCCGGAACGCTCATGTGTCGCGTCATCGCCGACGCCGTCGAGGAAGGCCGCTTCATCGCCGCACGCCGCGGCGCCGGCACCGGGGCCGGTCCCGCAGTCGAGGCCACCCCGGCCGAGCGCAGCGCGGATGAGCAGGTCCGCATCGACAAGGAGCAGGCCGACGCCCGGCGACAGGCCGCGCTGCAGCAGCAGGAGCGCGAGGCCCGGCTGGCGGCGACGCGCCCGCCGGAGCCCGAGCCTGCCCCCGCCCCGACTGAAGTGGCGGCCCCTGACGCGGCTGCCGCGCCCGAAACACCGGTCGTGCCCGAAGCCGCACCCGCGCCCGAAGCAGCTGCATCTGGAGCGGCCCCCGACGCAGAAGATGGAGCGTCACCGAGTGCCTGAGTTCACCGCCCAAGACGTCAAGCGCCTTCGCGACGCCACCGGCGCCGGGATGATGGACGCCAAGCGCGCCCTCACCGAGACCGGCGGCGACGAGGAGAAGGCGGCCGCATGGCTGCGGGAAAAGGGTTTGGGCAAGGCGGCCGAACGGGCCGACCGCGAGAACGTGCAGGGGGCGGTGGCCGCAGCGAGCAACGACGGCGCCGCCGCGCTGGTCGAGTTGAAGTCGGAGACCGACTTCGTGGCCAAGTCGCCCGACTTCCTGGCCCTGGCCAACGAATTGGCCCAGCTCGTGCTCGACAAGGGCGAGGCCGCGGTGGAGGAGAAGTCCACCGCCCTCGACGACCTCAAGATCAAGCTCAAGGAGAACATCGCGGTCGGCCGGGTCGTGCGGTTCGACGCGGCGCCCGGCAACGCCCTCGACGTCTACCTCCACCAGCCCAGCGGCCCGCCGTCGCTCAACGGCGTGCTCGTCGAGGTCGAGGGCGGCACCAAGGAGCTGGCCCACTCGGTCGCGCTCCACATCAGCTTCGCCCGCCCCAGCGTTCTCGCCCGCGACGAGTTCACCGCCGAAGAGATCGACAAGGAGCGCGAGCTGGTCCTGGCCGAGACCAAGAACGAGGGAAAGCCCGAGCAGGCCTGGCCCAAGATCGTCGAGGGCAAGCTCAACGGCTGGTTCAAGCGCACGCCGGGCGGCGCGCTCCTCGACCAGCCCTACGTTCACGACGAGAAGCAATCGGTTCAGCAGGCCGTCGGCGACGCCAAGGTGGTCCGGTTCGCGCAGATCGAAGTCGGGGGGTAGCTTCACCTCGATGGACGACAAGCCGCGTTGGCAGCGAGTCGTCCTCAAGTTGTCGGGCGAGGCGCTGGCCAGTTCGGCCAGCGACGAAACGCTCGACGGCGCCGTCGTGCAGCGCCTGGCCGCCGAGATCGCCGGCGTGCGCAGCGACCTCGGCATCGAGTTGGCCATCGTCGTCGGCGGGGGAAACATCTGGCGGGGCACTACGGGCGCGGGCGCCGGCATGGACCGGGCCACGGCCGACTACATGGGCATGCTGGCCACCGTCATCAACGCGCTGGCCTTGCAGGACGCCATCGAGCGGCACGGCCAGCCCACGCGAGTGCAGACGGCGATCTCGATGTCGCAGGTCGCCGAGCCGTACATCCGGCGCCGCGCCATCCGTCACCTCGAGACCGGTCGCGTGGTGATCTTCGCCGGTGGCACCGGCAACCCGTTCTTCACCACCGACACGACCGCGGCCCTGCGCGCCGCTGAGATCGAAGCCGAGGTGTTCCTGAAGGGCACGCATTCCGGCGTCGACGGCGTGTACTCGTCGGATCCCAAGATCGACGCCGACGCCAGCCGCTTCGACGAACTGTCCTACATGGACGTGCTCAGCAAGGACCTGCGGGTGATGGATATGACGGCGGTGACCTTGTGTAAGGACAACGCGCTTCCGATCCTCGTGTTCGACGTGATGACGCCCGGCAACATCCGTCGCGCCATTCTGGGTGAGGCACTCGGTACGCTTGTTCGTTAATGGCTGACGACGACACGCTCATGGGAGCCGTGCTCGACGACGCCCGCGACAAGATGCACAAAGCGGTCGCGCACACCCAGGCCGACTTCAGCGGTGTGCGCACGGGGCGGGCGTCGCCCGGTTTCGTGGAAAACCTCAAGATCGACTACTACGGCACCGAGACGCCACTGAAGCAGCTCGCCGGGTTCAACGTGCCCGAGGCTCGGCTGCTGGTCATCACCCCGTACGACAAGTCCTCGATCAAGTCGATCGAGAAGGCCATACAGAACTCCGACCTCGGCATCATGCCCAGCAACGACGGGGCGGTGATCCGGCTCACGTTCCCGGCCCTCACCGAGGAGCGCCGCAAGGATCTGGTGAAGATGGTCCACCACAAGGCCGAGGACGGCCGCGTGGCGGTGCGCAACGTGCGCCGGGCGGCGCGCAAGGACCTCGATGGGCTCGAGCACGACGGCGACATCAGCGGCGACGACCTCGAACGGGCCGAGAAGGATCTCGAGAAGGTCACCCACGACCACATCGCAGAGATAGATCGCATGGTTCAACACAAAGAGGCCGAGCTGCTCGAGGTATGACGGTGCGAGCGCCAACAGCCCCGGAGCGATAGGAGAACCGGATGGACGACGAGCGCGACGAACAGCGTGACGATCCGCCGCCCCGGGCGCCGGGAGAAGGCGTTCGCATCATCGGCGCCGAGGAAGCCCAGCAGCGCCTGGAGAGCGGCGAGACGGTGCAGCGTCGCCCCGAGGACGCGCCCCGGTTCGGCGACCGGCCGTCGCCCCCACCCGATCTAGGCGACACACGGCCGGCGGCCCGCTTTCCGCTACCCGAGGACCAAGAGCCCGAAGGCGTGCGCCGCCCGGCGGTCACGCCGCCCCCGCCGACGTCGGCGCCCGACCTGCCCCACTGGACCGAACCGCCCACCGGTGAGGTGCCGAAGATCTTCGCCGACGTGGCGCCCGACAGTGACGCCACCGGCGACGAGGACGAGGACTTCGGCGTGTGGTCGTCGCTCTCGCGCCAGCCTCGCTGGCGGGACCAGGCGTCGGACTGGGACGAGGCCGACTTCGACGACGCGTCGGTCCTCGCCGACGACGAGACGCGCCTCGGAGCCCTCGACACCAACCGCACCGAGCACTCCGACCTCTTCAGCTTCGACGACGAGCCGGTCACCGCGCAGGAGCCCGAAGTACGCCCGGCGCCGATCCGCACCGGGCGCCGCCTGAGCGGGGCGCCGCTGCAACCGCCCGAGCCGCCCACGCCTCCGACACCGCACATGCGCAGGCCGATGGTGCCCGGCGGCGCCGGGCGCGATGTGCAGACGGCGGTCCTCACCGGTGTGGCGGCCGCTGTCGTCGCGCTGCTCTGCTTCAAGCTGGGCCCGGCGCCCACGCTGGTCCTGGCCCTGGCCGTCGTGCTGGGCGCCGCCGTCGAGCTGTTCGACGTGCTGCGCAAAGCCGGGTACCACCCGGCCACGCTGTTGGGTCTGGCCGGCACCGCGTCGATCATGGTGGCCGCCTATTTCAAGGGCGAGACCGCCATGCCCATGGTCGTGGCCCTCATGGTGGTCTTCTCGTTCCTCTGGTACCTGACCGGGGTCGTCACCGCGAGGCCGACGGTCAACGTGGCCGCCACGCTGCTCGGCTTCTTGTGGGTGGGGTTCCTGGGGTCCTACGCCGGTCTCATGCTGTTCCTGCCCCAGCGCACCGGAATCGCGCTCCTCCTGGGCGCGGTCATCGCCACGGTGGCCAGCGACGTCGGCGGCTTCGTCGTCGGCAGCCAGATCGGCAGCCGCCCGCTGGCGCCGGACATCAGCCCCAACAAGAGCGTCGAGGGCCTCATCGGCGGGCTGGTCGCGTCGGTCCTGTTCACGACCCTGATCGTCGGCATCGTGCCGGGCGTTTACCCGTGGAAGGCGGGCGACGCGTTCTGGCTCGGCCTCGTGGTCGGCGTGGTCGCGCCACTGGGCGATCTGTGCCAGTCGATGATCAAGCGCGACCTGGGCATCAAGGACATGAGCACGATGCTCCCGGGCCACGGGGGCATCCTCGACCGCTTCGACGGCCTCCTCTTCGCCCTGCCCGCCACCTACTACCTCGCCCGCCTCCTGTTTTCTTGAGGGAGGCGAAGGCGGAGCCGGAGCCGATCCGGGAGGCGCGGACAGAGACTCGGACGGTAAGCCTGCTCGGGTCGACCGGGTCGATCGGCACGCAGGCGCTCGAGGTCATCGCCGCGGCCGAGCCCGGCCGGTTCGTGGTGATCGGCCTGGCCGCGTCCGGTCGCGACCTCGACGCC
>JACDEA010000175.1 GCA_013816725.1 Actinomycetota bacterium | reverse complement strand
CGGCAACGGCGTGCTTGTCGTCCTCACGCTGCTGGCGGTTGCCGGCGCGGCGCTGTTCTTGTGGCGCGCCCTGACGCACGACACCGGATCGACCGACACCACCGATCCGACGAGCGTCACAGTTACACCCGGGCCTACGACCGCGGCGCGAGCCAAGAACAACGCGCCGAAGACGACGGTCGGACCCAGTGCGTCAGCCGTGTCCGACGCGGCCCGCCGTTACGTCGCGTTCCTCAGCAGCGGCGACTACCGGTCGGCCTACGCCATGTTGTCGCCCGGATTTCGGGGCGCGCAAAGCCAAGCGGCCTTCGAAGCCTTCTGGCGCAGCGCTAGCCCCGTCAGCGCGACGGGTGCGCCGGCGGTTCGCGGGCTCAGCGCCACCGTGCCGCTGCAGATGGGGGGTCGGGCCAACGCCTACACGTTGACGTTCGCCCGGGGAAGTGACGGTGGGCTTTACGTCGACGGCCCCCGTCCGCAGTAACCGCGCTTCAGCCGGCCGCGGCTTTGAGGAACGCGATGTCTTCGGCCTGACCATCGGCCGGCGTCTCGCACACGACGGGCGCACCGGCCCGGCGCACGACCTCGACCAGCGCGTCGGCCGCGATCGTGCCCTTCCCGAGGTTCTCGTGGCGATCGCGTCCCGACCCCTCGGGATCTTTCGAGTCGTTGCAGTGCACGAGATCGATACGCCCGGTGATCGCCAGGATGCGCTCGACGGCGTCGACCACGGTCTCGCCGGCGGCGTGGGCGTGGCACGTGTCGAGGCAGAACCCGATGCCGAAGCTGGCGATGTGGTCCCACAGGCGGGCCAGCGTGTCGAACTTGCGGGCCATGGCGTGATCGCCGCCCGCGGTGTTCTCGAGGTACAGCGGGACCGTCGTCTCGACCTGTTGCAGCCCCTTGACCCACCGTTCGAACCCATCGGTCTCCTCGTCGCCGGCGTCGACGTGGCCGCCGTGCACGATGACCGCCCTGGCGTTGATCTCGGCGGCGGCGTTGCAGCACTGCTGGAGGATCTTGCGGCTGGGAATGCGGATCTTGTTGTTGCCTGACGCCAGGTTCACGAGATACGGCGCGTGGACGTAAACCGGCACGTCCCACGCGCGCAGACGCTCGGCGTCGGCTCGAGGCTCGGGCTTCTTCCAGCTCTGCGGATCCGAAAGGAAGATCTGAACGAGGTCGGCCCCTGTCGCGGTCGCGGCCGAGAACGGATCGCTCATCTTGAGGTGGGCACCGATGCGCATCGGTCGACGGTAGCGCCGGCGTTTGCCGCGATGATGACGCGGTGATCCTCGCCTACGTGCCCGACCTCATGGATCGCTCGAAGGTGGCCGCCGTGGCCGACGTGACGTTCGCCGCTCAGGTGGACGACCTCATCAACCTCATCAACGGCGAGGCCGACGTGGTGGTCGTGGACCTGTCCCGCCCGGGCGTCCTCGACGCCATCCCCGCGATCCGCAGCGGGCGCATTATCGGCTTCGCCAGCCATGTCGACCGCCCGCTGCTCGACGCCGCCCGCACCGCCGGGTGCACCGAAGTGTTGGCTCGATCGGCGTTCTTCGCCCGGGTCGCCGACCTACTCGAGGGCGGCTGACCGATGTCGCGACCGTTACCGCTGGAGTTCGTGACGTCAGCTGATCGCGTCGACACGCTCCCTCCGACGCGTGCCGAGGTCGCCTTCATCGGCCGCTCCAACGTCGGCAAGTCCACTCTTCTGAACGGGCTGGCCAACCGAAAGTCGTTGGCCCACGTCTCGAAGACCCCCGGGCGCACCCGCCTGCTCAACCTCTTCGCCGTCGAGGACCGGGCGACGGTGATGGATTGCCCGGGCTACGGGTATGCGTCGGCCTCCAAGGCGCTGCGGGCGTCGTGGCAGAAGATGATGGACGACTACCTGCGCCAGCGCGAGAACCTGGCGATGGTGGCCGTGCTCGTCGACGGTGAGATCGGGCCGACCAAACTCGACGGGCAGATGCTCGACTGGCTGCGCGCCGAGGCGCTTCCGCACACCGTTGTGGCGTCCAAGCACGACAAGGTCAAGGCCTCGCAGCGGGACAAGCGCAAGCGCGAGGTGGCGACTGGGTGCGACCTGGCCCCATCGGACGTCATCTGGGTGAGCGCGGCCAAGGGCACCGGCATCGAACGCCTCCGCGGCGTGGTCCGGTTGTGGCTCGGGCTCGGCTGACGTCCTCCGACGTCGGCGGCGTCGGCCCCACCTCGCGGCGCGTATCGTTTCTGGCATGACCATTGTCAGTGACGACGTCGTCGTCGAGCTTCAGAACTGGCTCGAGGAGAACTGGGACCCCGAACTCACCGTGGCCCAGTGGTGGGAACGCCTGGGCCTGGCTGGTTGGGCGGCGCCGTCCCTGCCGGAGAACGCCTACGGGCGTGGCTTGTCGCGCAGCGATGCCGTACGGGTGACCAACGAGATCGGGAAGTTCGGCGCGCTGGGGCCGCCCGCCGGGCTCGGACTCCTGCTCGCCGCCCCGACGATCGCCACCCACGGCACGCAGGAACAGATCGACACCTACGTGCGCGACATCGTCATCGGCCAGAAGGCGTGGTGCCAGCTGTTCAGCGAGCCGGGCGCCGGCTCAGACCTCGCCGGTCTCACGTGCAAGGCGATCCAGGACGGCGAGGAGTACACCGTCAACGGGCAGAAGGTCTGGACGTCGGGGGGGCAGTACGCCGACCTCGGCATGCTCATCGCCCGCACCAATCCCGATGCTCCCAAGCATCAAGGCATCAGCTACTTCGCCATCGACATGCACCAGCCCGGCGTCGACATCCGCCCCCTCAAGGAGATGACGGGCCACGCCATGTTCAACGAGGTGTTCCTCAGTGATGCGCGAGTGCCGGCTGACGCGTTGATCGGCGACAAGAACAACGGTTGGGCCGTGGCCAACACGACATTGATGAACGAACGCTCCGGTCTCGGCGCCGGCGGTGGCGGCGGATTCGGCGGGGCGCTACCCGGAACGGTGGCCGGCCAACTCGAGCGCCGGGCCGGCGAGTTCGTGCAGACCGGCGGGCGCCGGCGGGGCAGCGGCGGCGCCGCCGGGGCTTTGCGGGGCGGGAGCGCGCAGCTACTCATCGGGCTGGCCAAAGGCAACGGCAAGTCGGCCGACCCCGTCATCCGCCAAGGCCTGGCCAAGCTCCACACCCTCGGTGAGGTCGGCCGATTCAACAGCGAACGGGTGAAGGCGGCGCGGGCCCACGGCAAGGACGTGCCCGGCATGCCCAACATCGCCAAGCTCTCGATGAGCGACATCGTGCGGTTGACCCGTGACCTCGGCCTGCAAATCGTCGGTCCGCACGGCATGTTGCACTCCTACGACCCCGAGGGCCGCAAGGTGCTGGACGAGGTGACCGGCAACCCGTTCCTCGGGGCGGTGACCGAATCGGCCCTGTACGCCCAGGCGCCGCCGATCTACGGCGGGACCGATCAGGTGCAGCGCAACATCATCGGTGAGCGCGTCCTCGGGTTGCCCAAGGAACCCAATGACGACAAGACCCGGCCGTTCTCCGAGCTACCGAAGAACGGCTGAGCAAGGTCTAGCGGCGCCGCGGTAGGTGAGGGGAGCGGCCCGGCGACGCGCGCGCCATCGACACCCAGACCGAAAAGAGGACGCGCCGAGATCGTCGGGGGCGCCGCAAGTTGTACGGCGGGACCATCAGGACGACGGGATCCCGACGGCGCCCATCGGCGCGGCGCCGAAAGGGAGCACCGATGTCGCTCGCCGAGGCTCTAGCGGGGGCGGCTGGTCTGCGACGTCAAGGCGCTTGGCGCAAATCAGGCCCCGGGCCCGGCGAGCCTACGGCGAGGAGGGCTCCGAGCGACGCGTGTGAACGTCCGCCCACAAACGACGCCCCCACAACGTCGCGATACTCGGCAATATCGGATGAGCTGGGGGCCCGGGTGACAGGGGCCACCAGTGCGACAAGACTGCCGTCGTGGACGCCCCCGAGACTCGTTATGTCGCCGTGGGTGACGCCGATGTTGCCTATCAAGTTGTTGGCGATGGCCCGCTCGACCTCCTGTACTGCTACGGGCTGGGAGGTCACATCGAGCACTGGTGGCAGGCGCCGCTACCCGCCGAGTTTCTGAAGCGGCTGGCGTCGTTCAGCAGGCTGCTCTTCTTCGATCGCCGCGGGATCGGAGCGTCCGATGGCGTTCCCCGCAACGCCATGCCGACGTGGGAGGAGTGGACTGAGGATCTCGGGGCCGTGCTCGACGCGGCTGGATCCGAGCGCGCCGCGATCCTCGCCTCCCTCGACGCGGGGCCCATCGCCATGCTGTTCGCCGCGATGCATCCCGAACGGGTCAGCGCCCTCGTTCTCCTCAACACCTGTGCGCGGTGGATGCAGGCCGACGATTATCCGTTCGGGATGACGGCCGATGGCGTCGACGCACTGGTCGAGATGATTAGATCAGGCTGGGGAACTCAAGCATGGGCGCTTCTGGGAGTGCCGAGCGCCGCCGACGATCCCGAATTCGTAGAGGTCGTTGCGAGAGTGCTCCGAGCTTCGGCGACACCTCGCACTGCCGCGGCCCAGTACAACTACATCTTCCGAAGCGACGTCCGCCAGGCGCTGGCTCTGATCCAGGCCCCGACGCTGGTACTCAGTGTCAGCGAGAGCCCGTTCGTTCCCATCGAACACGGCCGTTATCTGGCCGACCACATCGACGGCGCCACCTTCGTGCAGCTGCCAGGAGGCGATATCGGCCCCACCCGCGTCTTCTCTCTGGTGGCCGACGAAGTCGCCGAGTTCTTGACTGGGGTGCGACCCGCGGTCGAGATCGAGCGCATCCTCACGACCGTGCTCTTCACCGACATCGTGGGTTCAACAGAACGGGCCGCCTCGCTGGGCGATGCGGGTTGGCGTGCGGTACTCGACAATCACGACAGGTCGGTGCGCGAGCAGATCCGGCGCTTTCGTGGGCAGGAGATCAACACGACCGGAGACGGATTCGTCGTCTCATTCGACGGTCCGGCGCGGGCCATACGCTGTGCCCAGTCAGTCCTCAAGGCCACGCAAGGGATAGGCATCGAACTGCGAGCTGGGTTGCACACCGGCGAGTGCGAGGTCCGCGGTGACGATCTCGGAGGGCTGGCCGTTCACATTGCCGCTCGGGTGGCAGCCTTGGCGGCACCGGGAGAGGTCCTTGTCTCTGAGATGGTCAAGGCGCTCGTTACTGGGTCGGGCATCGAGTTCGCAGACGCCGGCGAACGCGAGCTCAAGGGCGTCCCAGGAACCTGGAAGCTCTTCGCAATCGACGGTTGATGGGCCATCCCCCAAGTGCCGTACATCGCACATGAGCGTTGAGCATCCGGCGTCGCAAGCTGCCCATGTCGCTCAGTCAATCGGTGCCCAATACCGCCGGGATGGGCGGCGCGCTATGTGCCGTTCTCGCGTCGCGGCGAGACATCGGCTCAACGCGTCGTCACCTAAGGCCACCGAAAGACGAGCAACGCTCCGCGTTCGTCTTCAGTGGTCTCCCCGTGCCCGACAAGGCCGATCTTCCGCGCGACGCCCAGCGAAGCAGCATTCGTCGAACGGATGGTCGCGTAGACGTCTTGGCCCAGTAGCCGTGAAGCTCCTAGGACCGCCCGGGCTGCCTCAGTCGCGTAGCCGTGACCCCAGTAGTCAGCTCTGATCACGTAGCCGA
>JACDEA010000174.1 GCA_013816725.1 Actinomycetota bacterium | reverse complement strand
ACGGGGGGTGCCGTGGCCGGAGCCGGGACGCCCACCGGTGCGAGCATTGCGCCCGGAGCGCGCATCGCGGCTCCGACGACGGCGCGGTGTGCCGCCAGCGGGGGCGCCACCGACGTGGGTGTCACCGCCGACACGATCAGCATCGGCAACGTTTCCATTCTCAGTGGGCCCGTCCCCGGGTTCGGCCGAACGTCGCAGGCCGCGGTTCAGGCCTATGTGAGTTATGTCAACAGCCAGGGCGGCGTATGCGGCCGGAGGCTCAAGCTCATCAACTCCGATGACCGCTTTGATGGCGGCGCCAACCGAGCGGAAACGGAGCGCCTGACCAAGCAGGCGTTCGCGCTGGTCGGGAATCTATCTGTCGTCGACGACGGGGGCGCCGTCGCGTTGCAAGGCACCAACGTGCCCGACGTCGGCATCGCGCTCTCCGACGCCCGGATAAAGCTGCCGAACAACTTCTCGCCTGCGCCGATCGACCTGGCCGACGGCGGGAATGGCTTCGTCCCCGCGCTCGCGTACTACAAGGCCCGGGGCGCGGTGACCGGCGCAGTGGTGTGGCCGGGACAACCGATCGCCCGGCAGCGTGCCCAGGGCTATGTGCGCGACATGCAACGGGCCGGCCTCAACGTCGTCTACCAGGCCGAGGTCTCGGTGACCGAAACCAACTACAGCGGCTTGGCGGCGCAGATCGAGGAGAGAAAGGTCGACGTACTGGTGACCGCCCTCGAGGTGTCGGCGATGGCGAGGCTGGCCAAGGAACTGAAGCAGCAGGGCTACCAGCCGAAGATCGCGTCCTACGGCCCGCAGGCGTACGGCAAGCAGTTCCTCAAGCTGGCCGGCGACGCGGCCGAGGGCGTGACGTTGAACGTTGCCTACGACATCTTCGAGAACCGCGGCCGGAACCCGGCCATCGACACGATGCTGACGTGGTTTGCCCGCAGCGCCCCCGGCGTCGAGCCCGACTATTTCGCCATCATCGCCTGGAGCGGGGCCGACCTGTTCGTACGGGCGCTTCGAGCAGCGGGCCCGCAACCGACCCGCGACGGCGTCCTCGCCCAGCTGCGGAAGATCGACAACTTCGACGCCGGCGGCGTCCTCGCGCCCAACAACCCGGCCGGGAAGCGGTGGGCGAAGTGTTTCCTCATCGTGAAGGTGCAGGACATGAAATGGCGGCGCGACGATCCGGCCGGCAGCGGTTACCGCTGCTCCTGATGCGACTCGAAGCCGGGGCGCGCGCAATAGTGAGGAGGCGTCCATGATCACCACCACCGACGCTCTACGCGATCCGCCCCTGGTCTCGGGCGCCAGCGCGGCCGACGGCCACCTCGAAGAGCTGCGCACCGATCCGATCGCGCTGATGCGGCGCGTCCGCGAGGAGTGCGGGGCCGTCGGCGAGTTCCACATGGGCCCGCGACCGGTGGTGCTGCTTACTGGCGCCGAGGCCACCGAGGTGTTCTTTCGCGCTCCCGAGGAGCAACTCGACCAGGCCGAGGCCTATCCATTCATGACGCCGATTTTCGGCGAGGGAGTCGTGTTCGACGCGCCGCCCGAGCGCCGCCGCGAGATGCTCCACAACCAGGCTTTGCGCGACAAGTTCATGCGCGGCCACGCCGTCACCATCGCCGCCGAGGTCGACGGGATGATCGACTCGTGGCGCGACGCCGGCGAGATCGACCTGCTCGACTGGTTCGCCGAGTTGACGATCTACACGTCGTCGGCCTGTTTGATCGGCACGCGCTTCCGCAACCAGCTCGACCGCCGGTTTTCCGAGCTGTACCACGTGCTCGAGCGCGGCACTGACGTGCTGGCGTATGTCGACCCATACGCGCCCATCGATACCTTCCGTCAGCGGGACGAGGCGCGCGCTGCGCTGGCCGAGCTGGTGTCAGGCATTATGCGCACCCGCGAAGAAGGACCGTCGCCCACGGACGACGAGCGCGACCTCCTCGATGTGCTGATGTCGATCCGCGAGGAGGACGGTTCCGAGAAGTTCAGCGCCCACGTCATAACCGGCATGTTCATCTCGATGATGTTCGCCGGCCACCACACCACCTCGGGCACCGCGGCATGGACACTCATCGAGCTACTGCGCCATCCGGAGGAATTGGCCGCCGTGGTCGCCGAGATCGACGCGCTCTATGCCAACGGCGAGGAGGTCAGCTACCAGGCGCTACGCGAAATCCCGCGCCTCGAGGCGGCGATCAAAGAGGCACTGCGGCTGCACCCACCTCTCATCCTGCTCCTGCGTGTCGTGAAGGAGGACCTCGAGGTCGGGGGGTTCCGAGTGGCCGCCGGCAAGCTCGTGGGCTGCAGCCCCGCGGTGTCGAACCGCATCGCCGAGGATTTTGCCGATGCGGAATCGTTCATCCCAGGCCGCTACCTCGGTCCGCAACACGACGACCTCCACAACCCGTGGACGTGGATTCCCTTCGGGGCGGGACGTCACCGCTGTGTCGGCGCGGCGTTCGCAATGATGCAGCTCAAAGCGATCTTCTCGGTACTGCTGCACGGCTGGGAGTTCGAACTGGCGCAGCCGTCGGAGTCGTACCGCAATGACCACTCGAAGATGGTCGTGCAACTCGAACAGCCTTGCGTCGTGAACTACCGCCGCCGCCCGAGCCCGTCGTGAGGGTCGTCGTCGACCGCGACCTGTGCCAGGGTCACGGCGTGTGTGAGTCGGAGGCACCTGCGGTGTTCTCCGTTTCGAAAAAGGGTGAGCTCTCGGTGCGCGACGAGCGCCCCGATGAGGACCTGCGAGCCGCCGTCGAGCAGGCCGTCAAGTTCTGCCCGACCCACGCCCTGTCGATCGCCGATGACTGAGCCGCGTGTCGGCTTCGTCGGCTTGGGTCAGATCGGTGCGCCGATGGCGCGCCACCTGGTCGACTGGCCGACAGGACTCGTCGTCTGTGACAGACGACGCGAAGCCACCGCCCCTTTCGTCGAGGCCGGAGCAACGTGCGCCGCCACGCCCGGGCAGGTGGCGTCGGTCTGCGACGTCATCTCGGTGATGGTGGTCAATGACGACCAGACCAACGAAGTGGTGGCCGGCCCCGACGGGGTGCTTACAACCGCGGCCCCGGGTTCGGTGATCGCGGTCCATTCGACGATCGCTCCGGAGACGGCCGAGACCCTTGGGGCCATGGCGGCGGCTAGAGGGGTCGAACTGGTCGACGCGCCGGTGAGCGGCGGGTTCATCGGCGCCCACGACGGCACGCTGGCAGCGATGGTGGGCGGGACAGAAGCGGCGGTCGAGCAGTGCCGCGGTCCCTTCGCGCGGTGGGCCTCCCTGATCGTCCGCGCCGGGCCGGTCGGCGCCGGAACCCGCCTGAAGCTGGCGCGCAACTTGATGCATTTCGTGATGTACGCCGGGGCCGGCGAGGCGCAGCGCCTGGCGACGGCGGCCGGGCTGAACCTCGGCCAACTCGCCGCGGTCGTTCGCCACTCCGACGCGGTGACGGGCGGCGCTTCGGCGATCATGGTCCGCCAGTCAGCCGAGCCCTTCGATCCGGACGACGCCATGTTCGACCTGTTCGACCACGCCCGCGCGTTGGGGGAGAAGGACCTGGCCCTGGCGCAGCAACTGGCGGCGGCACTCGACGTCGACGTTCCGTTCGCAGCGCTGGCCAGGCAACGGCTGGGCTTCGAGCTGGGCGTGCGGCCGGAGCCGGCATGACCGCCGACGAGGGGCTGCCATCGCAGCGCCAACGCGGCCTCGACATGATGAAACGCGTGTACGGCTGGGACGTCCAAGACGGCCCGGGCGACTTCTTCGCGGCGACCGTCGACCACCTTTTCGCTGAAATTTGGACCCGCGAGGGCCTCAGCATCCGCGACCGCCGCCTCCTGCTGATCGGGCTGCTGACCGGGCTCGGCCTCGACGACGTCATCGGCATTCAGGTCGACGCCGCGCTCGGCACCGGCGAGCTGTCAGCCGACGAGTTGCGGGAGATCGTTCTGTTCCTCACGCATTACGCGGGATGGCCGTGGGGGGCGAAGCTCAACGACCTCGTTGAACGGGCGGTCGCCCGCCAGCGCGCCGGCGACACATGACGGATCTCGCAACACTCGGTCGCGAGTACCTGCTGGCCGGGCATCTCATCGACCGGGCCGGTATGCCGCACGTGTTGCGGGGCCACGGTCTCGAAGGCATGAAGGCGATTGCCATCGAGGAGTGGATGGCGGCCAGCCCCGTCTACACGCGTCGCACGCAAAAGACACTGGGCTTTCACGGCGACGACGTGGCAACGATCTTCAAAGGCATG
The DNA here is from genome assembly GCA_013816725.1 of Actinomycetota bacterium. Classification (GTDB taxonomy): domain Bacteria; phylum Actinomycetota; class Acidimicrobiia; order Acidimicrobiales; family JACDEA01; genus JACDEA01. The sequence goes on along the minus strand of JACDEA010000174.1, from coordinate 1,413 downwards.
CAGCTCGACATCGGCGCGCCGCACGAGTTCATGGACTTCCGCTACCGGGTTCACGACGCGCATCGGGGCGAGTTCTGGCTGGCGCACTGCGGCGCGTTGATGGACGTCGAGCCGATGGGCGACGACTTCGTGGTCGGCATGTGTCACCACATCGAGGATCCGACGTTCGACGCAACCGCGTGCGCGACGAACCCCCGCGCCCGCATGCGGCCGCGACACCGGCCGCCGCGGGTACCGGCCGAGCGTCATGCGCACTGCCACTGGGACGTCGTGATCGACGAGGCGGCCGAGGCGCTCCCCGAGCCCGAGGGTGCGGCGCGACTCGCGCAGTGCCGCGCCGCGAACGCGCCGATCACCGTGCATCAGGACTACGCCGGCGCCTTCGACCCGGACTTTCACCTCGAGTCGCTGTCGCCGGCGGCGCTCGACGCGGCGCTCGACGAGGTGTGCCTCCAGGGGCACCTGCTGGCCCGGTCGTTCATGACGGCGGTCGCAAGGCGTGATGGTGTCGACGACGCCGTCGCCATCGGGCACCGCCAGCTGACTGGAATCGCCGGCGTCGCGGCGCGCCGGCTCGTCCGCCTCGACCTCGACGACGACGGCGGCGCGTTGGCCCGCATCGCCGCGGTTCTGGATGTCCACCCGGCCTTTCGCCCGCGGTCCTATGTGGACTGGCACGTCGAGGCGGAGACCGCGAGGGTCACCGCGTGGCTGGGCGACTGTGACGGGCTACGCGAGGGCGACGACATGGCCTGGCCCGCGCTGCTCGGCGCGCACGACGATGCCCATCCCGCCCTCAGCGCTATCGCCCACGCCGTCGACCCCCGGGCGCGCGTGGAGCAGGTCGCGGCACCGGCAGGCGCGGTACGGGCCTGGGCATTCACGGTTGATCCGGACGCCGCTCCGGCGCGTGAAGCCACAGAGGTGACGCTCACGCGGGTGAGCACCGGCGCCGACTTCGAGTTCAGAGGGCGCTGAGCGGTGCGCGTGCTCGTCACCGGCGCGACGGGATTCGTCGGCTCACACGCGGTCGCCGCGCTTACGCGTAGGGGGCACGACGTCCGAGTGCTGGCCCGGCGCCCGGAAAAGGTGACGCCGATCCTCGGCGCGCTCGGCGTCCCGTCGAGCGCCGTTGACGTGGCGCCCGGCGATATGACCGACGCGGCAAGCGTCGCGGGTGCCATCGACGGCTGCGACGCGGCGATCCACGCCGCCGCCGAGATCGCGGTGGCCGGGGCGACCGGGCCGGCCGGTGACGCAAACTTGCAGGGCGTGCGCAATGTGGTCGGCCAGGCCATCGCCGCCGGCCTCGATCCTGTCGTGTACACCTCGACGGTGGCCGTGCATCTTCCGAGCGCATCGCCCGTGATCACCGTCGAGTCAACGCTGGCTGAACCGCTGTCGGCGTACGGG
>JACDEA010000173.1 GCA_013816725.1 Actinomycetota bacterium | reverse complement strand
AGTCGAACCCGAACTGCTCGCGCAAACGGGCCGGGGTGAGGCCGATGGCCGCCCGGCGGTGAAACGACAGGGCCGGGGTCAGCGGCACGTGGAGCTTGAAGGGCAACGACGGTGCGACGATGTCGGCGGCGAGGGACCGCCCGACGTCGGTGACGTCGAGGATGGCGACCTGGCCGGCGAAGTAGGCCTCGAACGCGGCCAGGTCGGCCGGCTGCGCGTGCCGCGGGCAGCCGAAGCCCTCGGCCACCCTCGTCATCTCCTGGTAGTAGGTCTCGCGGTCGGCCGGGCTCAGCGGAGCGACGAGCCGCTCGTAGCAATACAGCGCGGTGTCGAACAGCGTGGCGTGCACCCACATGAGGTTCTCGGGGTCGTTGGCCCGGTACGTCGGGCCGACCACGTGGTCGTGCACCCAGCGGATGCGCCGGCCGACGCCCTCGGCCAGTTCCGTGGTCCCGAACACCATGGCGTAGGTGGCTTCGAGCGTTCCCTGGAGCCGCTTGAAGGGGTTGTGCTGGAAGTCGCTGTGATCGGCCACGCCTTGGGCGACGTGCGGATGGGCCAGCTGCAACAGCAAAGCCCGACCGGCACCGAACAACACCGCCGGCTCGTCGCTCACCCGCCGGATGACGCTGCCGCGTGGGAAGAAGTCGCTCACAACGCCACAACCAAAGCATGTGTCGGTGCCCAGTCGCGTTTTTCGGTAACTGAGCACCGACACATGGCGGTTAGCTGCTCACGTCGGCGAGGTCGGCGTACCACGCGAGCGCCAGGGCCACCGCGGCGCCGCCCAGCATCACGGCGGTGATCGACGTGCGGTCCACCAAGGGGCCGGCGGCCAGGGTGCCCAGAGGGACGGTTCCCCCGAAGGCCATGATCCACAGCGCCATCACCCGGCCCCGCACGCGGTCGTCGAGATGCTGCTGGAGGACGGTCGACATCGACGTGACGGTGGCGAAGTAGGCGAAGCCCAGCGCGGCGACCACCATGTAGGCCAGGGCGGCGGCGCGCGACAGCGCGAACGCGGCGAGCAGCGCGGCGAACACGGCGAAGCCCACGCGAACGATCCGGGGCTTGGAGTGGCCGGCCAGGAACGTGCCGATCGACATGGCGCCCAGCGCCGCGCCGGTGCCGAACGCGGCGTAGAGCAGTCCGTAACTCAGGCTGCGCACCTCCATGCTCAGGTTGTCGGCCGCGATCACCGGCATCAGGCCGATGAACGGCAGCACGAAGAACGACATGGTCGCCATCGTGACGAGGATGCGGCGGATCAACCGGTCACGCCAGGCGATGGCGAACCCGCTGGCCAGCTGGCGCCAACCCCGCAGGTCGTGCGAACGGGGCGTGGGTGGGAAGCGGGCGGCGAGGATGGCCACGACCGCGAACAGGTAGGTCACCGCGTTCACCGAGAACACCGCGGCGGCGCCGAACAGAGGGAACAAAACGCCGCCGATGGCCGGGCCGATCACACGCGACGCGTTCGTCTGGAACGACTGGAGCGACACCGCGCCGGCCAGGTCGGGCCGGGGCACGAGCTGGGGCAGGGCGGCGGAAAGGGCCGGACCGCTCAGCGCGTTGCCGATGCCGATCACCAGCACGCAGCCGACCAGCAACGTCTTGTCGGGGTGGCCACCACGGGCGAGCCAGGCCAGTACGAACGAGAACACCAGTTGTTGCAGCTGCATGGCCACGAGCAGCTTGCGGCGGTCGACCTTGTCGGCCAGCACGCCGGCCGGGGTGGCCAGGAACAGCAACGGCCCGAGCTGGGCGAACTGCAACAGGCTGACGTAGGACGCCGAATGCGTGAGCCGGTAGCCGAAGGCGGCCAGCACCACGTTCTGCATCCACGTGCCGACGTTGGACCCGAGTGTGCCCGTCCACACGATGCGGAAGTCGCGGTGGGCCAGCGCCGCCCGCGCCGTCCCGCGCGAAAAGGCGACGTCGCCGTCGACCAGCGCGTCGGTCGCCTCCTCGGCCTCCACCGAGCCAGCCTGTCAGGCGAGGGCGGCCGGTCGACAATCGAGGCCCGGGCCCGCCGCACAACGCGCACCGCGCTAAGCAGTACCAGCCATGCCCACCACGACCCGACCGGACATCGACGTCCTCGACCGCGAGTTCTGGCGGCGGAACCCGCACGACGCGTGGGCGTGGTGCCGCAACAACGAGCCGGTGTACCGCGACGAGCGCTCGGGCCTGTGGTGCATCACCAAGCACGCCGACGTGCTGGCCGTCGAGCGGGACGACGAGGTGTGGTCGTCGGACTCGACGTACCGCATGTTCGAGTCGCCCGGCGAGTCCAACATGATCGCCAGCGACGACCCGGTGCACCTGCACCAGCGCCGCCTCGTCAACCGCCGCTTCACGCCCGCGGCGGTGCGGACCCAGACCGAGCGCTTCGTCGAGATCATCGACGCCCTCGTCGATCCGCTCACCCCCACCGGCCGCACCGAAGTGATCGCCGATCTGGCCGGCCAGCTGCCCGCCCGCTTCACCGCCGAGCTGCTCGGCCTCGACCCCGACGAGTGGTGGCCGCGGTTGAAGGAGTGGAGCGAGCGGATGATGCGCCTCGACGCCGCCGCCATGGACCCGCAGGTGATCGCCGAGCTGATGGCGACGCTGCAGGAGATGGGCGAGGCGGTCATGACCAAGACCAAGGAGTTCCGGGCCTGCCCGGCCGACGGCCTCATGTCGGTGTGGGCCAACGCCGTGTTGGCCGACGGAACGCCGATGCCGGTCGAGACGATCTTCCACGAGACCGGGCTGTTCGTGTCCGGCGGCTCCGAGACCACCCGCACCGCCATCGCCCACGGCCTGCGCGCCTTCTGCGACCACAACGACCAGTGGGAGTTGTTGTTCGAGCAGCCCGCGCTGCTCCCGACCGCGGTCGACGAGGTCATCCGCTGGGTGACGCCGCTCAACAACATGTTCCGCAAGGCCACTCGTGACACGTCGTTGCGCGGCGTGAAGATCGCCGCCGGCGAGCGGGCAATGCTCGTGTACCCGTCGGCCAACCGGGACGAGGAGGTGTTCGCCGAGCCGTTCGCCTTCGACGTGCGCCGCTCACCCAACAACCACGTCGCCTTCGGTTACGGCACCCACTTCTGCATCGGCGCCAACGTCGCCCGCCACGAACTCGAGCTGCTCTTCGGCAAGCTGACGCGCGAGTGGACCAACCTCCGAGCGATCACCGAGCCCGACGTCGAGCCCAACCACTTCGCCCGGGCGGTGCGCTCCTTCGAGCTGGCCTTCGACGCGCGCTGACGGCAGGCCGAGAGCGTCATCGACGGGGACTGTCCGCCTACCCGTCGTCGGGCTTGGCTTTACGGCGCCTTGCTATGGATTCCTCCAACGGAATCGACTTTTCCCACTGCTCCATGAATGCCTCGCGCGTGACCGGCCGCGGCGTCGGATCGAAGTCCTCCGGCGGCGTGCGCTTGGGTTCAGAAGCCACGACGACGAGTGTACGAGCGGGGTGTAGCGCCGATCGAGAGTTGCGTAACGGTGGCCTCTCACACACCGCTACCTCACCCACGTAGCGGAGTGGGATCGTCGACGCGCGGTAGCGCGCCGCGGTCAACAGCCGGTTGCGTCGCGGAGCGTCCTGCAGGCTTCGGCCATGCGGGCTGGGCTCAGGGCGGTCACCACCCGGCGGAGCGTCGTCCGCGGCAGCGTGTGGATGTTGTCGAAGTTGACGACGCAGTCCGTCGGCACGCCGTCGCGGCGCTTCTTCAACACCAGCTCGGAAACGAGGCCGCGTTTGGTGCGGGTGAGCGCGGCGACGACGACATAATCGATGCGGTCCGCCACGGGATCGCGTGTCAGCACGAGCACCGGCCGGTCGCCGCCTGGTGTCGCCGCGAACCAGATCTCGCCCCGCTGCATCAGATCACGCCCAGTCCGACCAGTCTTCGGCCGGGCCCCAGTCGGCGATCGCGGCCAACAATTGCTCGCCGGCGTCGAGTGGCGCGGTCCACCATGCGGCGGCATCGGACTCACCCGCGAGACGGACGAGGTGCGCGTGCAGTGCCTCGCGGAGCAGCTCGGACCGGTCGACGCCGAGGCGCTTGGCCCAGTGACTCGCTTGGCGCGCCTCGGCGTCTGCCACCCGGAAACTGAGCATAGTCATACAGTGATCGTACAATGTATTACGACCAGACCAGCGTGCCGTTGAAGCGATGGTCGAGGACGCTCGGAAGGTCGTCGAGATCAGCTCTCTCGGGCCAGCGAGCCGTGTCGGAGTACATGTGTATTCCCCAATCGTTCGGGGCCGTTGAGCGGGGAAGCGGCGAGGGGTACGGCATCGGCGAACTCCCGACCCCGATACCAGCCCTCCGGGTCGTTGGCAGACACGGCGAATACGCCGGCGTCGGGGCAGGCGGCACGCGCCGCTTCCTCGGCGGCGGCGGCGCGGGCGCCGAGGAGCGGCATCAATGCGCCACCGGTTGCCGCGTTCTCGGCGGCGACGACGGTGTCGTCGGCGGCAGCCTGCAACCGCTCGCCGATTCGGAGCGCGAACGCGATCAGGAATGAACGCCGGAACCGCTTCGTCCGGGACCGTCCCCAATCGTCGAGCCGCCTACCCTCCCGTCGCAACGCGGCGGTCGCCTGGACCAGCAGTGAGGTGAACAGCAGCTCAGCGGCGTCAAGGTCGGCGGGCTGGCCGAGCACGGTGGCCATCCCCCACCGCTTCGACCACAGAACGCTCGCACCATTCGTGCTGGCAATCCGCGAAAGCAGCACCACCTTGGCGTCGGCGTACGGATCGTCGATGTACACGCGCCGCGACACCACCCTCGGGATGACCCGCAGCGCGGCGTCGGCGATCCGGTACTTCGTGATCAGCTCCTGCGCCTTCGCGTTGAGCGCCTCAGCTTCGGCGTCGAAGTCGGTCGATTCGGCCTTGGCCAGCAACGCTCGTACGCGCGCCAGTAGCCCTTCGGGCATTTCCGACGCTGCGGCGGCCTCCGTCACGGCCGGCGGAGGGCGGTGCGCCAGGGCATCGAGCAGGGCGATGACAGCCTCCTCCGATGCGCGCACGCGGCGAAAAGTGCGGTCGATGACGCGGAGCACGTCCCGGCGCGCCCAGCCGGACCGGCACAGCGCCTCGATGCGCTGCTCGCGGCCCTGCGTTAGTTCGGTCTCCATGGACCAGTTATACCGACCGCCTGTAACACCCTTAGCTACGGCGGAGCGAAACGTGGCCGCACACACCGCTCCGTCAGGCGGCGCATCGGAGTGACCCGGCGTCGATAGCGTCGCGGCCGTGCCGAGCGGGATCGTCACGGTGCTCGCCACCGACGTCGACGACTCACCCGCCCTGCGCGCGCTGATCGAGACGTACGGCGGCGAGGCAACCGAGCCGGGCACCGCGACGTTCGCGAGCGCGGTGAGCGCCTGCGCGTGCGCCATCGCCGTCCAGGCCACCATCGACGCCAAGGCGCGCGTCGGTCTGCACGTGGGCGAAGCCGACGGCGACCCCGCTGCCGTGGCCCGGTCCTTGTGCGCGCAGGCGGGCGCCGGCCAGATCCTGGCCTCGCAGCTCGTCATCGCGTTGGCCGGTGCGCGGGGCACGTTCGACGCGGTGCCGGCGCCCGCCGAACCGGCGCCGGCCTACGAACTCCGGTGGCGGACCGAATCGCCGACCGCGCCGCTGCCGCCCGCCGTGGCTCGGGAGCTGGACGGGACGCCGTTCGCCGGCCGGAC
>JACDEA010000172.1 GCA_013816725.1 Actinomycetota bacterium | reverse complement strand
GCTGCCGCTGTTCCTGATCAGCCATTCCGATGTGGGCTGGCACCGCGGCGCAGGCACCGTGGCGTGGGTCTTCGTCATCCCCGGCCTCGCCTTGGCCTGGTACGCGGCGATCACCTACGTCCCTATGGCCCGGCGTGCCCTGCACGAGGGCCGGGTAGGTTCGGCCACGTGAAGGCCGTCATCATGGCCGGCGGCGAGGGCACCCGCCTGCGCCCGCTGACGTCCACCCAACCCAAGCCGATGATGCCGCTGGCCAACCGGCCGATGATGGAGCACATAGTCGGCCTCCTCCGCGACCACGGGTTCGATGAGATCGTCGTCACCATCGCCTTCCTGGGCAACGCCATCCGCACCTATTTCGGCGACGGGGGCGAGTTCGGCGTGCGCATGGTCTACGCCACCGAAGAGACGCCGCTCGGCACCGCCGGGTCGGTGCGCAACGCCATGGCCGAACTCGACGAGCGCTTCCTCGTGATCTCCGGCGACGTCCTCACCGACATCGACCTGTCGGCCATCACCGCCTTTCACGATGAGCGCAAGGCCCTGGCGACGGTCACGTTGAAGGCCATGGAGAACCCGCTGGAGTTCGGCATCGTCATCACCAACGACGACGGGTCGATCGAGCGCTTCCTCGAGAAGCCGACGTGGGGCCAGGTGTTCAGCGACACGATCAACACCGGGATCTACGTGTTCGAGCCGGAGATCTTCGACTTCATCCCCGAAGGCCGCTCCGTGGACTTCTCCGAGGACGTGTTCCCCGCTCTCCTCGCCGCCGGCAAACCCATATTCGGGTTCTCCACCGAGGGCTACTGGGAGGACGTCGGCACACTGGAGGCCTACGTGAAGGCTCACCACGACGTCCTCGATGGCAAGGTCGCCGTCGACGTCCCCGGGTTCCGCCTCCGGGACAACGTCTGGCTCGGGGAGGGGGCCGAGATCGACCCCGGCGCCCGCATCGAGGGGCCGTGCGTCATCGGCGACTACTCCCGGGTCGAGGCCGGCGCCCACCTCTCGGAGTACTGCGTGTTGGGCGCCAATGTTCGGGTGGGAGCCGAGGCTTTCCTCGAGCGGGCCGTCGTGCACGACCACGCTTACCTCGGGCCCGCAGTGCGGCTGCGTGGCTGCGTCGTGGGACGTTCGTGCGACCTTCGCCGCGGCGCCCGGGCCGAGGAGGGTGTGGTGTTGGGGGACGAGACGTTCGTCGGGGAGCACGCGGTGGTCAACCCCGGAGTGAAGATCTACCCCTTCAAGACCGTCGAGCCCGGCGCCGTCATCAATTCATCGATCGTGTGGGAGTCGCGCGGTGCGCGGCACCTCTTCGGGCGCAACGGCGTATCGGGCTTGGCCAACGTGGACATCAGTCCCGAGCTGGCCGTGCGCCTGGCCATGGCGTACGGCACGACGTTGAAGAAGGGCGCCACCGTGACGACGTCGCGGGACTCGAGCCGGGCGGCGCGGGCACTGAAGCGGGCGATGATCGCGGGGCTCAACGCCGCGGGCGTCAACGTCGACGACTTGGAGATGGCCAGCGTGCCGGTCACCCGCTTCCAGGTGCGCACGATGCGTAGCCAGGGCGGGCTCACCATCAGGCTGGCCAACGACGATCCGCAAACGGTGGAGATCCGGTTCTTCGACCGTCAGGGGATTGACGTCGAGGAGGGGGCCCAACGCAAGATCGAGCGGCTGCTGCACCGCGAGGACTACCGGCGAGTCCGCTCCGACGAGATCGGCGACATCGGGTTCGCGCCGCGCGCCCTCGAGCACTACACCGCTGCGCTCATGGACACCGTCGACGCCGACGCCATCACCGGGTACGGCTTCAAGGTCGTCCTCGACTATGCATACGGCTCGACCAGCTTCGTGATGCCCAACGTGCTGGCCAAGCTGGGCGCCGACGTGTTGTCGGTGAACCCCTACGCGTCGACCGCCGGGGCTGCGACGTTCGACCGGCCCGCCCACGCCGCCCAAGTGGCCGACTACGTGCGCGCATCGGGCGCCCACCTCGGCGCGCTGCTCGACCCTGGCGGCGAACGCCTGACCCTCGTCGACGACAGCGGCCGCATCCTCAGCGAGGACGAGGGTCTCCTCGCCATCTTGACGCTGGTCACCACCGCGTTGGAAAAGCCCAAGGTCGCGCTGCCGGTGTCGGTGAGCCAGGCGGCGGAACGCATCTGCGCCGACGCCGGCTCCGAGATCTGCTGGACCAAACTCTCCACGCCACATCTGATGGAGGTGGCCCGCACCCAGAAGGTGGCGTTCGCCGCCAGCCAGGAGGGCGGCTACATCTTCCCGTCGTTCCTTCCGGCCTACGACTCCACCGCCACGCTGGTCAACATCCTCGGACTCCTGGCGCAAACCGGCCTGCGGTTGAGCAAGATCACCGACCACCTCCCCGCCATCCACATGGCCCACGAGAGCATCGTCACGCCGTGGGAGCAGAAGGGGATGGTCATGCGCACGCTGGTCGAGCTGGGCGGGCGCGACCGCGAGCTCGTCCTCGTCGACGGCGTGAAGCTGTTGCACGAAGGCGGATGGGCGCTGGTCCTGCCCGACCCCGAGGAGCCGATCACCCATGTGTGGGCCGAGGGGCCCAGCGACGCTGAGGCCCGTACGCTCGCTCAGGAGTACGCCCGTCGCATCCGCCAGCTCCTTCGGTGACACGAACGAACCCGGCGCTGGTGGCCGTTCTCGCGGTCCTGGGGTTCCTCCTGGTGACGACGGCCAACTCGGCCAAGGCCGACCGCCGCGAGGCCGAACCCCGCAAAGAGGAGCTGATCCGCATCATCGAGTCGCGTCGATCCCATGTCGGCGACCTCGACGCGGCCGTCGCCGAGCTACGCGGGCAGGTCACCGCGGCCGAGCGGCGCGCCGCGCGAGTATCACGGGCCGACGCGGCCAAGGCCGACGGCCTCCGCCGTCTGGCCATGCAAGCGGGGACGACGGCGCTGCGAGGCGGCGGCGTCCAGGTGCGCCTGGCCGACTCCGCCAAGCCGTCCCGCTCGCCCGACGACGAAAGCGCGGGCCGCATCCACGACGTCGACGTGCAACTCGTGGTCAACGCGCTCTTCGGGGCCGGCGCCGAAGCCGTGGCCGTGAACGGGAACCGCGTTGTGGCGACGACCGCGATGCGGTCGGCCGGCGACACACTGGTGGTCAACTTCCGTCCGCTGCGGCCGCCGTATCGCGTCGACGCCATCGGTGCTGATCTCGACCGTTTCAACAACAGCGACATTGCCCAGCGATTCCGGCGGTGGACGCGCCTCTTCGGCCTGAGCTACTCGACCGCTCGCCGCCGGTCCATCACCATCCCTGCGTTCACCGGCCGCGTCGCGATCGCGGCCGCCGCTGCACTGCCTCCGAGTGAGGACCGCTAACCAGTGCTCGCGTTCCTCGGCCTCGTTCTCGGCGCGTTAATCGCACTGCTGCTGCGCCCGACGGTGCCGCAGGAATTCTCCCGTTACCTCGCCATGGCCGTCATCGCCGCCATCGACTCGTCGCTGGGCGGGATGCGGGCCTACCTCGAGCACACGTTCAACGACCGTGTCTTCGTTCTCGCCTTCTTGTCGAACGCCGCGCTGGCCGCGGCGCTCGTATGGGTCGGCGACCAGCTCGGCGTCGACCTCACCACGGCGGTCGCCGTCGTCTTCGGTGTGCGCATCTTCCAGAACCTCGCCGCCCTTCGCCGGCGCGTCTTCGGTGGCTGAATCGCCGGTGCCCCAGCCTTGGATAAACGCGTGACCGCGCCGGTCTCCGTTCCGATCACGCGGGGCCGCCGGCTCTTCGGCCGGCTGGGCGGGCCGCTGGTGGTCGTTCTCCTGACCGCGGTCATGGGCTTCCTCCTTATCGGCCAGCTCCGCGGGACCGAACGCTTCCGCCGCCGGCTCGAGGCCGAGTCCGAAGGCGACCTGACCCGGATCCTCGCCTCTCTCACCGGCGAAGCCGACTCCCTCCGCGACGAGGTGAGCGCACTGAAGCTCCAGCTCGTGCGCCTCGAGACCAGCACGCTGAAGGACCAGGCCGGCGCCGAGGCGGCCGACGAGCAACTGCGCGCCCTCCAGGTGCTCGCGGGCACGGTCCCGGTGACCGGACCGGGCCTGGTCCTGACCATCGAGGACCCTCGGGCCTCGGTCGGATACGACACGCTCATCGACATCGTGCAGGAGCTGCGCGACGCCGGGGCCGAAGCACTCGGGGTCAACGGTCACCGGGTCGGCGCCACATCATCCTTCGCCAACCGGCGGGGTGGCGTGAGTGTCGACGGCGTCGCAATCAGCTCCCCGTATCGCGTCGTGGCCATCGGCCCGGCGACGACCCTCGAGGGCGGCCTGAAGATCCCGGGTGGCGCCCTCGACGTGCTCGAGTCTCTACCTGGCGTTCACGTCGAGACGGAGCGGGCGGCCAAGGTCGACCTTCCCGCCCTCAGTCGCGCCCCAACCTTCCGCACCGCTCGTCCGGTAAGTTCCGCGCGGTGAACGTCCCCGAAGAGCTTCGCTACACGACCGACCACGAGTGGGCCCGTCTCGAGGACGGCGGCCGCATACGCATCGGCATCACCGACTACGCGCAGGACGCGCTGGGCGACGTGGTATTCGTGCAGCTTCCTGATCCGGACACGCAGGTCGCGGCCGGCGCCTCGTGCAGCGAAGTCGAGTCGACGAAATCGGTGTCCGACATCTACGCGCCGATCGCGGGTGTCGTGGTCGAGGTCAATACCGAGTTGGCCGACGCTCCGCAGCGACTAAACGAGGATCCCTACGGCGAGGGCTGGATCTGCGTGATCCAAGCGGCCGACACGTCGGGCCTCGATCAGCTGATGGACGCCGGCGCATACCGCGACCTCATCTCGACCTAGAGGGTTGGGGCTAGCCTCCGGGCGTGTTCTGCAACAACTGCGGTCATCGCAACCGGGGCAACTCCAACTTCTGCTCGTCGTGTGGCGCCACCCTCGAGCCGGCCAGCGGCGAGGAGTCGACCATGACGCTCACCCCGGTCGAGGGGAATGAAGCGCCCGAGGACGAGATCTCGATCGCCCTCGACGAACTGCCCGAAGGCGTGGGCCTCCTCGTGGTCAAGCGGGGCCCGAACGCCGGGTCGAAGTACACCCTCGATCACCCGGTAACCACGGCGGGCCGGCATCCCGAGAGCGACATCTTCCTCGACGACATCACCGTGTCGCGCCGTCACGCCGAGTTCCGTCGCGAGCGCACCGGCTACACCGTGGCCGACGTCGGTTCGCTCAACGGCACGTACCTCAACCGGGCCCGCATCGATGACGCCCCGCTGGCCAACGGCGACGAGGTGCAGGTCGGCAAGTTCCGTCTGGTGTTCGTCACCGGCACCGCGCCGGGACACTGAACGGCTTTGCCCGAGCGGTCCCATCTCTCGATCGGCGAGGTTCTCGCGCTCCTAAAGGCGGAGTTCCCCGACGTGACCATCTCCAAGATCCGCTTCCTCGAGAGCCAGGGTCTGATCGCACCCGAGCGCACGCCGTCGGGCTACCGGAAGTTCTACGAGCCCGACGTGGAGCGCTTGCGCTGGATCCTCCGCCAGCAGCGGGAGAACTTCCTCCCGCTGAAAGTCATCCGGGGTCGCCTGAGCAGGGACGGCGACGACGACGCCAGCGACGAACGGGCCCCGACCGCCGTCGCCGAACCGGCCGAAACGGCTGGCCCGGCGAGCCGGCGGCCGCAGACGCCGGCGGCATCCCCCTCG
>JACDEA010000171.1 GCA_013816725.1 Actinomycetota bacterium | reverse complement strand
GCGTCGTCCTGGTCGGCGGTCCCGACGTCGGGCCGGCGAACTACGACGCCGCGGTTGACCCGCGGACGCAGGCGGCCACCGCCGGTCGCGACGCGTTCGACATCGCGCTGGCCAGGCGCTGTGCTGACAGGAACCATCCGCTACTCGCCATCTGCCGCGGCGTCCAGGTGCTCAACGTCGCGCTGGGCGGCACGTTGCACCAGCATCTCGACGAGCACATGGTGCGGGACCAGTGGAACGAGACCGTGCACCGGGTGAAGGTCGAGCCGGACAGCACGCTGGCCTCGGTCGTCGGCACCACCGATCTCGACGTGAACTCCTTGCACCACCAGGCCATCGCCAGCCTGGGCGAAGGAGTACGGGCGGTTGCCTACGCCGACGACGGAACCACCGAGGCAATCGAGGTAGACGGCGCGCCGCGCGTGCTAGGTGTGCAGTGGCACGCCGAGCTGTTGCGCCATCGTCCCGAGCAGCTGGCCCTCTTCGCCAACCTCCTCGCCCATTAGCGCGTAGCCGCCGCCTTCGTCTTCCTCTTCGGCTTCGGCGTCTTCTTCTCGCGCGCGCCGGAGCGATTGATGGCGGACTCATCGGTACCCAGGTACGACTCGATGACCCTGGGATGATCGAGCACCTCGGCCGGCGTTCCCTGGGCGATGACGCCGCCCAACTCGAGCGCGAGCATCTTGTCGCAGACCGTGCTCAACAGGGGCATGTCGTGTTCGATCACCAGCATCGAACAGCCGGTGTGCTCCCGCACGCGCAGCAGGAGCGGGGCGAGGGCCTCGGTCTCCTTCTGGGCCACGCCACCGGAGGGCTCGTCCAACATGAGGACCTTCGGGTCCTGCGCCAGGATGCAGGCGAGATCGACGATCCGTCGGCTGCCCGTCGACAATTCGCCCGTCAGCTTTTCGCGGAACGCGTCGAGACCCATCAGCTCGACCAGCTCGTCGACCTTCTCCAGTACGGCCAGCTCGGACTCGTACGACGCTGGTAGCTGGAAGGCGGCGGCCACCATGTCGCGCGACGCGATGTGACGTTCGCGGGCAACAGCGATCGTCTCGGCGACGGTGAGCGCGGGGTACAGGAGGGCGTCCTGGAAGGAGCGGCCCAGCAAACCCTTGGCCCGCTCGTAGGGGGCCCAGTCGCTGACCTCTTCACCGCGGAGGAAGATGCGCCCACCGTCGATCTCGAGGAAGCCGGAGATGCAGTCCATCAGCGTGGTCTTGCCGGCTCCGTTGTGTCCGATCAGGCCGAGGATCTCGCCTTCTCGCAGCTGCAGGTCGACCTCGTCGACCGCCGTGATACCACCGAAGCGCTTGATCACGGCCAGGCATTCCAGGACGACGGGCGCGTCGTCGGCGACCTCGCGGCGCTTGTTGATCGCCGCCGCCTTCTCGATGTCGGGGCTGTCGACTTCTTCGGCCGTCTGCTTGGCATTGGCACCGGCGATGAACACCGACCGCAGGATGTCGGGACGGTCGAGAAGCTCGGCGGCGTCGCCTTCGAACCGCACCTCGCCCTTCTCCATGAACACGGCCCGCTTGGCCAGGTTGAGCGCCACGTTCACCGACTGCTCCACGATCACGATCGTGGTGCCGCGACGATGGATTTCGCGAACGACCTCCAGAAGCTGGGCAACGATCGTGGGCGCCAGACCGAGCGACAGCTCGTCGATCATGAGCAGTTGCGGACGGGTCATGAGCGCACCGCCGAGGGCGAGCATCTGCTGCTCGCCGCCCGACAGGTTGCCGGCCATCTGGCCCGACCGCGAGCTGAGAATCGGGAACAGCTCCTCGACCTCGGCGCGAGCGGTCTCGATCCGCTCGGGGTCGTGACGGATGGTCCACGCGGCCAGCCGGAGGTTCTCGGCCACCGACAGGGTGGGGAACACACCCTTTCCACCCGGCATCAGCGAGATGCCCCGGTGCGTCGTGACGTCGGCCGGGAGCTTGGTGATGTCTTCGTCGTTGAATGTGACCGTTCCGGCGCTCGGCCGCACGAGTCCGCAGATGCCCTTCAGGAGCGTGGACTTCCCGGCCCCGTTGGTACCCAGCAGTGCGACGATCTCGCCGTCGGCCACCTCGAAGTCGACCCCGAACAGAATCTGCACCGACCCGTAGGCCATGTCGACGCCCTTGCACGAAAGGAGGCTGGTCACTTGGCCGCGCCCACTCGCTCGCGCTTGGCGCCGTCGCCGTTGCTGGACGAATCTGCGAGCGCGCCGCGCAACAGGTCGACCTCGTCGGCCGCGTGATCACCGGATTCGTCGCGCTTGTCGGCGACCAGGCTGGGCACGAGGATTCCGCGCCGGTCGGCGATGCGCCGCAACACGCGGTCGCGGAGGCCGAACACCAACTGGCCCAGCCCGCCGGGCAGCAGGTACAGGACCACCAGCAGACCGGCGCCGTTCAGCGCCAATCGCAGGTCGCCCAGCCACGTCAGCGTCTCGAGGTACTTGAACAGGAGGACGCCGATCAGCGCGCCGGTAATCGAGCCGAGGCCGCCGATGACCGCAGTCGAGAAAACGGTGATGGAGTCGATGGGGCTGAAGGTCCCGACGCTGAGGCCTTGGATCAGCATGATCTGGAGCGCACCGGCCACGCCGGCGATGGTGCCGGCGAGGAGGAACCCCGAGAGCTTGGTGATGGTCGTCGGCACGCTGGCCGATTCGGCGGCGCGCTGGTTGTCGCGGGTCGCGACGAGCACGCGGCCGCTCCGGCTCTTGCGAATGCCGATCGACGCCAGGATCGAGAGGGTGAGGAACGCGAGTACGACGACGTACAAGTCGTAGTTGTTCTCGAGGTCGAACCGTTCCCACAGGAGCCCACGGCTGACGCTGGTCTGGATGAACTGCGGGAAGGTGTTCTGGTTCAAGAAGTAGTTGTCGAGCGCGATCGCGAAGCCCAGCGTGGTCACCGCGAGGAACAGCCCGCGTATGCGAAGGGCCGGTATCCCCACGATGAGCGCGACCACCGCGCCCATCAGACCGGCGACGAGGATGACCGCGAAGAAATCGAGGTTGTTGTTGGCGACGAGGTTGGCGGCCAGCATCCCGCTCACGCCGGCGATACCGAACTGCCCGAGGCTGATGTGGCCGCCCCAGCCGGTCAGGACCACGAGCGAGACCGCGATCATCGCCCACACCAGCGAGAAGCCGGCCAGGAGCTGGCTGCTCGCCGACCACCCGTGGGGGACGAGCAGGAACGCCAGCCCGATGACGGCCAGAATGATCGCCTTGCCCCAACGCACCTCGGGCAGATGCCGTAGTTCCGTGGGAATGGGCTTGATGATCGCGGTGGAGGACCAGGAGGAACCCCCGCCCTCTTGCGCCCGCGACAACTTCCCGCGTTGCAGGAGCAGTGCGCCGATGATCACGATGAGGTAGACGACCCATACCACCGAGGGCTTCGACGCGCTGTTCCAGCGCACGACCTCTTCCATGATGCCGAGACCGACGCCGGCGCCGAACGCCAGCGGCAAGGACTCCATTCGGGCCACCACGGCGGCGGCCAAGAGTGGCAGGAGAACCGTCGGCCCGTTGCTGGCCACGCCCGGCTTCACCCCGTTGAACGACGCCTGGAGCATGTAGGTGAGCGAGGCCAGCGCTCCGGCGATGAGCCACACGTAGGTCGACAGTCGCCGCACCGGGATGCCGAGCAGGAGAGCGCGGTCGACGTTCTCGGCCGCGGCCCGCACGCCGATCCCGGCGTCGGTCTTCAGGAGGAACCAGGCCAGCGCGGCGATGACGGCGGGAACGATGGCGACGATCATCAGCTCGTCGCCTTTGAAGTCGTGCACGTCGAGCCGGTAGTGGATGTTCAGCGGGGCGTCGAATCCCCCGACCAGCGAGACGAAATTAATCGCCTTCGAGCCGAGCAGCTCGAAGCCGCCGAGCAACTGGGCCAACCCGATCGTCGCCACCGTGAGTACGAGGCGCGACGAGTTCTGGAACCGACGGATCACGGCGAACTCGATCAGCGCGCCGAGCCCGGCGCCCACGATCACCGCGGCCGGCAGCGCGATCCAATACGACAGGCCGTGCTGGAGGACCAGCCCGATCGCGATCACCCCGACGAAGCTTCCCAGCGCGCCGTGGGCGAAGTTGATGAACCGGTTGGCCCGGTAGACGAGGATGATGCCCATCGCGCCCAGCGCGATGACAGTCCCGTGGACCGTGCCCAGCGCCACGATCCCGAACGGCGCGCGGTGTCGAACCACGCCGCCCCGCCCGCCGACGAGGCCGATGACGATGTAAATCGCCAGCGGTACGCCGATCGCAATCGCTAGGCGCGCCCTGCCGTCGAGGGCGCGCCACCTCGCTCCGAGAGCGTTCATCCCGGAATCGGGATTTGCGGATCGCCGCCGGGAATCTGGCCTTGCTTGTAGCGCTTGTGATCAGTCTCGAGGTAGGCGCCCGGCTTCTGGTTGTACTTCGAGACCGCGCTCGGGCTCCAGTAGATCTCGCGGACGTCGTCTGCCGTCGTCATGTCGTGTGGCCCGAAGCCCCAAAAGCCGGCCGGACCGAGTTTGCCGGGGTAGGCGTACATGCCGGCCTCGAAGGTCTTCGGGTTGAGGGTCGGGCCCGCCATCTGGAGTCCGATCGCAAACTGCGCCATCTGGTAATAGATGAGGTCGACGCTGAACGCCGGTTCGTCCTTGCGGACGGCCCGATAGGCGGCGTAGCCGAGCGTCTGTTGGGCCGGCACCGGCTCGGTGAGGGAGCTGATCCCGAAGGCATGCTTGGCGAAGTCCTGGTTCCACAGCTGGCCGACGATGTCGGTGTCAGTCAGCGCGGTACCGGCGATGATGAACTCGGGGAAGTAGCCCTGGCGCGCCGCGGCCCCCGAGAGGAAGACGGGGATGATCGGGTCGCACCCGCACAGCACCGTGGTCACGCCCGAGCTCTGTAGTTGGGCGACGATGTTCGACGCCTGATTCGACATCGTGCCGAGGTCGAGCTGGTAGGCGACGTTGACGCCGGGGTCGCATTTGGCGGCGGTGAAGGTGCCGCGGGCGACCTGCACGGACTCCTGGTACCAGGAGTTCTCCGGCGCCATCGACGCGAACTTCCTGGGCTTGCCCTTCAACGCGCCGCCGGCGAACGCGGCGTTCTTGCCGCAGAGCTTCTTGGTCGCGTACTCGGCCGCCTGGTTGGCCACCTTGGTGCCCGCGGTGGCGATCGACCAGATATAGGGCACATGGTCGTCGTGCCACTTCGTCGAGAGGTACGGGTCGCCGAAGCCGATGACGTCCTTGCGGGCCAGCGCGTCGGCGTACGGCTCCGATGTGGCGGACAGATCGGCAAAGCTGCCCATCGACTTCACGGTGGTGGCATCGACCTGCGCCTTGTCGCGGCCTTTGCCGAGCAGCTCGTTTGTGTTCGATCCCTGGCCGTCGTAGAAGTCGAGAACCATCTTGCGGCCGTAGAACTGGTAGTGGCTGTTGAAGTACTCGGCCAGCGCGGTGATCGTGCGCTTGATGTCGTCGGGGGTGTCGGTGAGGCTGGCCCCGGCCAGCGCGGCCAGCGTCTGCTGGAATCCCTTCTCGTTCAACACGCGCACCGACACGTGGACTTCCTTGGCGTTGACGCCGTGGTGCGTAGCGCCGCCGTTGTCGCCGCTGAACTGCACGCACGGCGGCGAATACGGGTCGCCCACGACCTGGTCGCCCGCGCAGCGGGTGACCTTGGCGCTGCCGCCACCCGGCGTGCTGAC
>JACDEA010000170.1 GCA_013816725.1 Actinomycetota bacterium | reverse complement strand
GAGCTGTGAGCCGTCGGGCTGCAAAGCGAACAGCTGTGAGCCGCGCCCGGTTCGCAGCGGTCGTGGCGGCCGCGGCCCTCGTCGCTGCTGGCTGCGGCGGCGGCAAGTCCCCCAAGAAGCAGGCCCCGTCGACCACGGCCGCGCCAGAAGCGTTGACCACGGTGGCGACCGTCGCCGCCGGCGTCGCCCCCCTCACCGGCCTGCCCGGTGACCCGGCCAAGCTCAACCGCCCCGCGCTCCTCGTCAAGATCGACAACGCCCCCAAGGCCCGACCGCAGGCTGGGCTGAACCAGGCCGACGTCGTCGTCGAGGAGGGCGTCGAGGGCGGCATCACCCGTTTTGCCACGATCTTCCACTCAGGCGACAGCGATCCCGTCGGTCCCGTTCGGTCGGCCCGCACCTCCGACATCGCCATCGCCAGCGCGCTCAACCACCCGCTGTTCGCGTACAGCGGCACCAACGCCGACTTCGAGAAGTTGCTCGACAAGGCGCCGCTGGTGAATGTCGGCCCCGGCCGCTTCCCCGGGGGTTATCACCGCCAGAGCGGACGGCCGGCGCCGTACAACTATTTCTCGGCCACGGCCACCCTTTTCAGCCGGGCGGCGGCCGGAGCGGCGCCACCGGCCCCGTGGTTCGAATATCGCCCCGGGGGCCAAGCGCCGGCCGGCGGTCAGCCTTCGACTGGCGCGCACCTGGAGTTCCGGGGCAAGGTCGTAACCGCCGTCGACTGGGCATGGGACGGCGCCGCCGCGGCGTGGAAGCGGACCAACAACGGCACGACGCACGTCGACGCCGGCGGTCAGCAGGTCACCGCCGCCAATGTCGTCATCGAATTCGTCGCATACAAGGACACCGGATACACCGACCAGTCGGGTGCCGCGGTGCCAGAAGCGCAGCTACTCGGGGAGGGCGAAGTATGGGTGTTGACCAACGGCTCGGTGATCAAGGGCCGCTGGCAGAAGCCGACGGCCGAGGCGGTGACCCGCCTCGTCGACGGCGGGGGCCAGCCGATCAGGCTGACGCCGGGACGCACGTGGGTCGAATTGCCCGCGCCGGGTCTCGCGCAATTGCGGTGAGAGGCCTGGTCGCGGTCGTGGCCGCTCTCGGCTTGGCCGCCACCGCCTGCTCATCGCCCAAAGGCGGCGCCCTGCCGCGCGTGGTCGACACGTCGGCGCCGAAGACGAGCACGACCGCGCCCGCTGCGGTGGCGCCCCTGACCGGCCTGGCCGTGTTCAACCCCGACGTTGCGGCGCGGCCCGCGGTCATGGTCAAGATCGGCGACGACCCGAAGGCCCGTCCCCAGGCCGGCCTCGACAAGGCCGACGTCATCTACGAGGAGCGGGTCGAAGGCAACACCGTCCGCTTCCTTGCCGTCTTCCAGTCGCAGGACGCCAAGTCGGTGGGACCGATCCGCTCGGTGCGCTCCACCGACGTCGGTGTCGTCGGCGCCATAGGTGGGGTGTTCGTCTACTCCGGCGGCATCCCCTCATTCGACGCGTTGGCCCGTCGCCAGGGCGTCACGGTGATCAGCGAAGAGGCGCAGAGCGACGCGTTCAACCTGCGCCCCGACCGGCAGCGCCCCTACAAGACGTACGGAAACACCGCCCAGCTGCGTTCGCTGGCGACGGGTGCCACCCGGCCCCCAGCGCTGTTCAACTTCCTGGCGCCGGGGGAGGCGTTCACCGCGGTTTCGGCCGCGCCGGCTTCGAGGGCGACGGTCACGTTTGGGCCTGGCACCGTCGTCCGTTGGGACTGGGACGCGGCGGCCGGCAAGTGGAAACGATCGATCAATGGGGTGGCCCACAAGACCGACGCCGGCGCCCAGCTGGCCTTCACCAACGTGATTCTGCAGACCGTCCCGTACCGCAGCACGCCGTTCAAGGACCAGTCCGGCGCCGGCGTCGACGAGGCCGTCACCACCGGCACGGGTGACGCGGTCCTGCTCACCGCCGGCCAGCGCGTGCCCCTGCGGTGGAGCAAGCAATCGGATCGGACGGCGACGTCGTTCACCGACCCGACCGGCCGTACGGCGCGCGTGCCCAGCGGGCAGACGTGGGTTGTTCTGGTCCCGAAGGGCTCGGCGGTCGACATCGCCAACTCGGCGGCGACGGCGTCGCAGCCGCCGCAGTAGGCATTTGGTCGTTCGTCGGGTCGCGTCCCCGGATCTCTCCGCCGATGCCCGGCGCATGATCCGCGCCCTGGTCGACGTCGCGTTCGAGGGACGGTTCGACGACCACGACTGGGAGCACGCGTTCGGCGGCATCCACGTCATCAGTGAGGCCGACGGCAGCGTCGTCGCTCACGCCAGTGTTGTCCCCCGCACGCTGGCAGCGGGCGATCGGCTCTTGGCCGCCGGGTACGTGGAGGCGGTGGCCACCGATCCAGCCCATCGCAACGAGGGCCGGGCGTCCGCGGCCATGCGCGAGATCGCCGCGGTCATCGCCGCGACGTGCGAGGTGGGCGCCCTCTCCACCGCAAGCCCCACGTTCTACGAGCGCTTGGGCTGGGAGCGCTGGCAGGGCGAGACCTATGTCCAGGGCCCTGAGGGACGCGTCCGCACGGCCGACGACGACGCCGGCGTCATGGTGCTGCGAACGGCGGCCACCGCCGACGTCTCCCTCCACGCGCCGCTTACCTGTGACTGGCGAGCGGGAGACGTGTGGTGAGACCAGCGCAATGTGGGCGTCGGAAAGAGTGGCGGCATCTAGACTTGTCATCGAATGAGCGATAGAGCGACCGGAACCCAGCGCGTCAAGCGAGGCTTGGCCGAGATGCTGCGGGGCGGCGTCATCATGGACGTCGTCACCGCCGACCAGGCCAAAGTGGCCGAGGACGCGGGTGCCGTCGCCGTGATGGCGCTCGAGCGTGTTCCCGCCGATATCCGCCGCGACGGCGGCGTCGCCCGGATGAGCGACCCGGCCCTGATCGAGGCGATCAAGGAAGCGGTCACAATCCCGGTCATGGCCAAGGCCCGCATCGGGCACTTCGCCGAGGCCCAAGTGCTCCAGGCGCTGGGTGTCGACTACGTCGATGAGAGCGAAGTGCTCACGCCGGCCGACGAGGCCCACCACATCGACAAGTGGGCCTTCGCTGTTCCGTTCGTGTGCGGCGCGACGAACCTGGGCGAGGCCCTGCGGCGCATCTCCGAGGGTGCGTGCATGATCCGCTCGAAGGGCGAGGCCGGCACCGGCGACGTGAAGGAAGCGGTGCGTCACCTGCGTTCCATCCTCGGCGACATCGGCGCGCTAAGCAGGGCCGACAGCGCCGAGCGCTACGGCTGGGCCAAGCGGCTCCAGGCGCCGATCGACCTGGTGCAGGAGGTGGCCGACACCGGCCACTTACCCGTGCCGCTGTTCTGCGCCGGCGGGCTGGCCACGCCGGCCGACGCCGCCCTGGTGATGCAGTTGGGTGCCGAGGCCGTCTTCGTGGGCTCTGGCATCTTCAAGAGCGACGATCCGGCGCGCCGGGCCCGGGCCATCGTGGAGGCCACGACCCACTACACCGACGCCGAAATCGTGGCCAAGGTCAGCCGCGGCCTCGGCCAAGCCATGCGGGGAGAAGAGTCGTCCAAAGTCGAAACGCGCCTGGCCGATCGAGGCTGGTGAAAGCCATGTGTCGGTGCCAGGTCGCGAAAAACGGTAACTGAGCACCGACCCATGAGGCCGCCAGGTCATGAAGGTCGGGATCCTTGCGTTGCAGGGCGACGTGCGCGAGCACGCCGCCGCACTGGCTGATCTCGACACGTCGTCGCTGCCCGTCCGAACGCCGGGTGATCTCGCACTGGTCGACGCGCTGATCCTGCCGGGCGGCGAGTCCACGACGATGTCGCTCCTGCTGGACTCCAGCGGGCTGCGCCAACCGATCGCCGAACGCCTGCATGACGGGATGCCCGCCTTCGGCACCTGCGCCGGGCTGATCCTTCTCGCCGCCGATGTCCTCGACGGCCGACCCGACCAGCACTCCTTCGGCGTCATCGAACTCGCCGTCCGCCGCAACGGCTACGGACGCCAGGTCGACTCCTTCGAGACCGACCTCGACATCGAAGGTGTCGCCGGCGGACCATTGCACGCCGTGTTCATTCGAGCTCCCGTCGTCGAGCGCGTCGGCGAGGGTGTCGAGGTGCTCGCCACCGTCGACGACCGACCGGTGTTGTGCCGCCAGGGTCCGATACTCGTCGCCGCGTTCCACCCGGAGCTGAGTGCCGACGGCCGTATCCACGAGCTGTTCATCGAAGGGAGCTAGCTGTGTCCGGCCATAGCAAGTGGGCGACGATCAAACACAAGAAGGGCGCGCAGGACAAGGCGCGCGGAAAGCTGTTCGCCAAGCTGATCCGCCAGGTGGAGGTAGCGGCCCGCGAGGGCGGTAGCGACATGACGAGCAACGCCACCCTGCGGACGATGTTCCAAAAGGCGCGCGACGCGTCGGTGCCCACCGACACCATCGAGCGGGCCATCAAGCGAGGCACCGGCGAACTCGAGGGCGTTCGCTACGAAGCGATCACCTACGAGGGCTACGCGCCCAACGGCGTGGCGGTGATCGTCGAGTGTCTCTCCGACAACCGCAACCGCACCGGCGCCGACATCCGCAACGTGTTCAGTAAAAGCGGCGGATCGATGGCCGAGCCCGGCGCGGTCAGCTGGCAGTTCCATCGCAAGGGCGTGGTGATCCTGCCCAAGGACGTGAGCGAGGACGACCTCATGCTCGTCGCCCTCGACGCCGGCGCCGAAGACCTCGAGGACCAAGGCGACACCTGGCAGCTCACGTCCGACCCTGGCGACCTGCCCGCGCTGCGGTCGGCGCTCGAGGACGCCGGGATCAAGTTCGACTCGGCCGACGTCACGATGCTGGCGACCCAGTCCGTGCCCCTGTCCACCGAAGGCGACGCCCGCAAGGTCCTCCGGCTCATCGACGCGCTCGAGGAGTTCGACGACGTGCAGAACGTGTACGCCAACTTCGACATCCCCGACAGCGTTTTGGAACTGGTCGAGGCCTGACGCGTAGATTGACCGAATGCCCGCGAAGCCCAAGGTCGGCGACCGCGCCCCGGAATTCTCCGTCCCCGGCACCGGCGGGAAGCAGTACTCGCTGGCCGACTACAAGGGCCAACCGGTCGTGTTGGTGTTCTATCCCGGCGACAACACGCCGGTGTGCACGCGGCAGCTCCAGAGCTACACCGAAGGGTGGGAGCAGTTCGAGGGGCTCAAGGCCGTCGTGCTGGCCTTGAGCCCGCAGGACGTCGACAGCCACGAGGGTTTCTCGTGCAAGCACGGGTTCCCGTTCCCTCTCCTGGCCGACGTGGGCAAGGAAGTGGGCGCCGCCTACGGCATCCTCGGGCCGCTCGGGTTCTATCGCCGGTCAGCCTTCGTGATCGACGGCGACGGCATCATCCGCTACGCACACCGGTCGGCCACCAGCCTCACCTACAGGGGCACCAGCGAGCTGGTCGACGCGGTCAAAGCGGCGAGCAGTTAACGCCGAGCCGGACCGTGAGCATGCCGTGAACGAAGTAGTGGTGATGATCCCGACCTACATGGAGGCCGGGAACATCGACGCCGTCGTCCGCCGCTCCCGCGCCGCGCTCCCCGAAGGCCATGTGCTCGTGATCGACGACAGCAGTCCCGACGGAACCGCGGAGCTGGCCGAGGCGGTCGGGCGCGATGTGGGCCAGGTCGAGGTGCTCCGCCGGCCGGCGAAGACGGGCATGGGCGACGCGTACCGCGCCGGGCTGGTATGGGG
>JACDEA010000169.1 GCA_013816725.1 Actinomycetota bacterium | reverse complement strand
TCTCGGCACCGGTCCACGAGTTCACCGAGGAGGCGTTCGAGGACGGCTACGGGTTCGACGGGTCGTCGATCCGCGGGTTCCAGGAGATCCAGGAGTCCGACATGCTCCTGATGCCCGATCCGAACACCGCCGTCATCGACCCGTTCCGCCAGCACAAGACGCTCAACATCAACTGCTTCGTGCGCGACCCGGTGACCGGGGAGAGCTACTCGCGTGACCCGCGTTACGTGGCCCAGAAGGCCGAGGACTACCTGAACTCCACCGGCATCGCCGATACCGCGTACTTCGGGCCCGAGGCCGAGTTCTTCATCTTCGACGACGTGCGGTTCATGCAGGACCAGCGGTCGGCCTTCTACCAGGTCGACTCCATCGAGGGCATCTGGAACTCGGCGACCGACGAGAACCCCAACCTCGGTTTCAAGCCCCGCTACAAGGAGGGGTACTTCCCCGTCCCGCCCATGGACCATTTTCAGGATCTGCGCTCGGAGATGGTCCTGGAGTTGGAACGGCTCGGCATCGAGATCGAGATCCAGCACCACGAGGTCGGCACCGCCGGCCAAGCCGAGATCGACATGCGTTTCGACACGCTGCTCGTGATGGCCGACAAGCTCATGCTCTACAAGTACGTCGTCAAGAACGTGGCCCGGGCCAACGGCCACACCGCGACGTTCATGCCCAAGCCGCTGTTCCAGGACAACGGATCGGGCATGCACTGCCACCAGTCGCTCTGGAAGGGCGGCGAGCCACTCTTCTACTCCGAGACGGGCTACGCCGGCGTGTCCGACCTCGGTCGCTGGTACATCGGCGGGTTGTTGAAGCACGCCGCGGCCGTGCTGGCGTTCGCGGCGCCGACGACGAACTCGTACAAGCGGTTGGTCCCGGGCTACGAGGCGCCGGTGAATCTCGTGTACTCGCAACGCAACCGCTCGGCCGCGTGCCGCATCCCGCTGTACTCGAAGAGCCCGAAGGCCAAGCGGGTCGAGTTCCGTTGCCCGGACCCGTCCGCCAACCCGTACCTCGCGTTCGCGGCGATGCTCATGGCCGGCCTCGACGGCGTGCAGAACCGCATCGAGCCGCCCGAGCCGGTCGACAAGGACCTGTACGACCTCCCGCCCGAAGAGCTGAAGAAGGTCCCGCAGGTGCCGGCGTCACTTCAGGAGTCGCTGGCCGCGCTCGAAGCCGACAAGGACTTCCTCAAGGCCGGCGGCGTGTTCACCGACGACCTCATCGACACGTGGATCGAATACAAGACGCTCCACGAGATCGACGAGGTCCGCCTTCGCCCCCACCCGTGGGAGTTCATGCTCTATTACGACATCTAGAGACCGCAGCGATCTGACCTCAGGTTCTACAGGGAACCGGGCCGCGCCATTCTGGGGTGGCATTAGCGTTGTCGGCTGTGGAACCCAATCCGAGCGGTGACGCGCCGTACCTGCGCATCGCCACAGAGGAGGCGTACGCGTCGCGTGAGTTCCTATCTGCGGTGTCGCAGCTCGTCGACGAAGGTGTCGACGACCCTGGCCTGGCGGCATTCTTCGGCTACATGCTCCACAGCGAAGCACCCCGACCGACCTTCGTTCGCGAGCGCCTGCCTGACCTCGGCGAGGCGCGCTTGAGTGATATGGACGCAACCGGCATCGCCCGTCAAATCCTGTCGATGGCTGCCCCAGGGCCGAACCCGTTCGGCGCCGATCGTGGCACCGCCCTCGCGAGGAACGCGAACGACGAGCTTGAGGATGCGTGCCAGCGCCAGCCCGACCGCTTCAGCGCGCTCGCCACCATTGCACCCCAGGCACCGAACGCAGCCGCTGCCGAACTCGACCGGTGCAAGAGCCGTGGCTTCGTCGGGGCCATCATCAACTCCCACGTGCAGCACGAGTACCTCGACGCCCAGAAGTTCTGGCCAATCTTTGAAGCCGCCGAATCGCTGGACATGCCGGTCTACCTGCATCCGACGACACCGTCCAAGGCGCTCATTGGTCCCATGCTCGACCGCCGCCTCGAAGGTGCGATCTTCGGCTTCGCGGTCGAAGCGGGGTTGCATGCCTTGCGGCTGATCGTTGGAGGGGTCTTCGATCGCTTCCCGCGTCTGCGCCTCGTCCTCGGTCATCTGGGAGAGGCGCTGCCGTTCTGGCTGTACCGGCTCGACTACATGTTCAAGGCCGGCGGTCGACGCAGCAGAGAGTCCCGCGCCGCCCGGCCTCCGAGCGAGTACCTACGCGAGAACGTCTGGGTCACCACGAGCGGCATGCCGTGGGAACCGGCCATCATGCTGTGCCGCGACGTCCTGGGCGCCGACCGAGTTCTCTACGCCATGGACTACCCATGGCAGTTCGAGATGGACGAGGTACGTGCGCACGACGCCCTGCCACTCGCGCCCGACGAGAAACGGCAACTTATGCAAACGAACGCCGAGTATCTCTTCGGTCTCCGCTGACGCCGTCGATAGACCAGCGCGTCGTCGCCGGCGGCATGGGACGCGCTATGGACTGCCAGCGGCAAATCCTCTACTTCACCGTCGGCACTTCACACGACCGCCTCCAAGTCGCTAATGAGCGCTGCCGGCTCCGGCATGGCGCTGATCTGTTCGGCAACGACTCCGGCGCGTTGGCGGAACGTGGGCGTATCGAGAACCAGATTCACTGCGGTCTCGATGCTGTCGGCATCGGTGCCGGCGACTGCGGCGACGCCGGCTTCCGCGCAGGCCTCCGCCATACGTACCTGGCTCGGTGTGCCTTTGGACACGATGACCAGCGGAACGCCCCTTTCGAGCGCGGCAAGGACTGTCCCCGCTCCTCCATGGCACACGACCACCCGACACTTCTGGAGCACCGCAGGGAGCGACACGAATGTCCTTCCGAGGACGCGTCCGCCGCCCTCGTCCGAGAGCCGGGCGGCAATCTCGTCGTTGGTCGTCGTGACGACAGTCCGCAGACCTCGGGCCGCGCAACTGCGAGCGGCTGCGGCCAGGACGTCGAAATCGTCGGCGAACAACGGCACGGTCCCGAAGCCGACATACGCGTCGGCCGTGTCGGCCTCGGCATCGGATCGGTCGCTGAGCGGGGCCGGCCGCACCGGCCACACCACCGAAGCACCCGGCGCACCGACCTGCAGCATCGCTGGGCATGGGTTCAGAAGGCCGTAGCGGTAGAGACCGCTCCCGGACATGACTTCGAGACCGACCGAAGACCACAAGCCCACCGCGTGTTCCTCCAGGCTGACCAGCTCTTCGACCGGCCGCAGCGGGCTACCCCAGGCGTGGGTGACCCATGGGATGCCTGCGTGCGCGCCGGCCACCGGGCCGGCGTATTCGCCCTCCTCATGAACGATGAGGTCGGGACGCCAATCCTCGACCAACCTGAGCAGGTCTGCGAGGACCGTGGGTGCAAGGATCTGGGTGAACATGCGTACCGCCCACGCTGTACTGGGCTGACTCGTCGTCTCAGGCCACCGCAGCGCTCGTTCTTGTGTCATGCATCGGCCGCTCATCCCGGCCGCAGCCGGTTCAAGACCAGCGTCGCTGATGAGACCGTGCCGATCCGTGTGGGTTGCCACTCGAACTGTGTGGCCGGCATCTCGCAGCGCTCGACCAACGCCGAGGATCGGGGCGAGGTGCCCTACCGCAGGCGCTGAGGTCATGAGCACACGCACGCTTGGGTTCTAACGCGCATCGTCCGGGAAAGCCCGGCGTTCTCGAGCTTCAGTCACTCAGGTGCCGGCCAGAGCGAGTGTCGGTGCTCAGTTACCGGATTACGCGGGTGGCACCGACACATGGCTTTCACACGGCTCCATCGCGGTCGTAGAACACTCGCTCGACGACGGCGCGGGCGCGACGGGTGACGCGGCGGTAGCTGTCGCGTAGGTCGGCGCCGGCGGTGCCGAGGCTGCGGGCCAGCGTGTTGAGTTGGTCGGCGGCCGACGGCAATGCATCGCCCGGCGCGCCCTTCACGAGGAACCAGCGGTTCCGTGTCCTCTCACAGAACCGGTACGCGTCGATGAGAACGTCGGCGTCGGCGCCCGCCAGCGCGCCGGCCACGACGAGCCCACGCAACGCCTCGACGGTGCCGGGCGACCTGAGGCGGTGGCGCAACTGGAGGAGTTGCGCGGTCCACTCGATGTCGGACAGCGATCCCGAGCCCAGCTTGAGGTGGAACTGCGGGTCTTCGCCGGGAGGGATGCGCTCGCGCTCGACGCGCGCCTTGACGCGCCGAATCTCGCGCTCGTCGGCCCCGGTGAGCGGCCGCTGCCACACGAACTCCTCGACGATGCCGGCAAACCGCTCGCCGACCGACGGGTCGCCGGCCACGGGACGCGCCCGCACCAGCGCCTGACGCTCCCATGTCTGCGCGTAGCGCTCGTAGTAGGCGCGGTACCCGTCGAGGCTGCGGGCCAGCGGGCCTTGCCGGCCCTCGGGGCGCAGGTCGGCGTCGAGCCGGTAAAGACGGCTTGCCGGGGTGGCCCCCTTGACAAAGCGCAGCAGGTGCTCGGCCGTCTGCTCGGCCTCGGTGAACTCCGCCGCCGTGCGCCCGTCGTACACGAGTAGCACGTCGAGGTCGCTGGCGAAGGACAGCTCCGCCCCGCCGAAGCGGCCCATGGCGATCACCGCCATCGGCAGGGACGGGTCGACGACACGCACGGCCTCTTGCAGCACCGTCTCGGCCAGGGCCGAAAGTGCGCCGCCCGTTGTCTCCACGTCGTCGAGGTCGAGCACCTCGCGCGCTGCGATCCGCAGCTCCTCATCCCGCTTGAACCGGAGCAGGGGCCGCACGGCGCGGGAGGAGAACCGTTCGAGCGACGCATCGTCACCGAGGTGGGCGATCAGTTGCGGACTGCGGACGAAGCCGTCGGTGAACAGGCGACCCGTCCCCAAAAGCCGGCACAGCCGCCGGGCCGCGTCGGGCGACTCGCGGAACGCCGCCACGAGATGGCCTTGTCGGTGCGGGCTGTCGACGAGGGTGCGCAGCCCGAGTAGCCCGCGGTCGGGATCGGGTGCGTCGGCCAGCCACTCCAACAGTAACGGCAGCATCTGCTGCATCAACCGTGACGCGCGGGTCAGACCGCGCGTGAGCTCGTCCAACGCACGCCGGGTCTGAGCCGCGTCGGCGAATCCGAAGGCCCTGAGCCGCTCGCCCACCGCCGTCGCCGGCATCGTCGCGCGGCCGGTGAACGCTTCGAGCAGTGGCCGGAAGTACAGCCGCTCGTGGATGCCGCGCACCGTCGCCTGGTGGCGCACGAGCACAGTTTCGAACTGCTCGGTTGCCGTTGCGCTCGCAGAGTCGCGGTACCCCAGGACCCGGGCGAGGTGCTCACGGGCGGCGGCATCTGCCGGGACCTGATGAACCTGTTGCTCGTCGACCAGCTGCAAGCGGTGTTCGACGGCGCGCAGGAACCGGTAGGCCTCGGCCAGCTCGGTCGCGTCGGTTGGGGCGATGTACCCGCCGTTGCCCAACTCGGCCAACGCTTCGAGCGTCGTCGGGGAGCGGAGCGCCGGGTCGGCCCGACCGTGCACGAGCTGCAGCAGCTGCACGGCGAACTCGACGTCGCGGATCCCGCCGCGACCGCGCTTGACCTCGTGGGCGGCCACGCCCCGCCGGGCCACCTGCTCTTCGGCTCGCGCCTTGAGATCGCGCAAGTAACGCAGCTCGTCGGCGCCAAACGGCCGGCCCCATACCCGCTCGGCCGCCGCCGCGGCGAATTCGTCGCCGGCCGCGGGCGCGCCCGCCGCCGGCCGGGCCTTGAGC
>JACDEA010000168.1 GCA_013816725.1 Actinomycetota bacterium | reverse complement strand
GCGGGCATCGAGGTCAGGGTAGACAACTCGTATGAAGCCTTCGTCCCGACTTCTGCTCTCCGGCGCGGCGGCCGCCGCGCACACTGCCAACGCCATCAAGCCCGTCGCCGTGCAGGGGCCGTTGTCGGTCCCGGCCTTCGCCTTCGGGCTCGTGCCCTCGGAACTGCCGCTCCAGACCGGCCTCTTTCAGGTGGCGGCCGCCGCCCTCGCTGGACGGCGCGGAGCGACCCGGGGCTTGCGCGGCAAGCTCGGCCTGGCCTTCCACGTCGGCGCCGCCGCCGGTCTTGTCGCCATCCACCGGAAGTCGACACAGGCCGGGCCGGTGCTCGAGGCCGCACTGGTCGACGAGTTGGGCGCGAACTACCGCAGCCGCATCCACGAGCCGTTCTCGCCGCAGCCCGAGGCACCCGTCACTCGGCGGCGACTGCTGATGCCCGACCTGCGCGTCCGCAAGCGCTACCGGGTCGGGCGCGACATCAGCTACGGCGACGCCGGCAGGCGCAATCACCTCGACGTGTGGAGGCGCGCCGACTTGCCCGACGATGCCCAGGCGCCGGTGCTGTTCCAGGTGCACGGTGGCGCGTGGACAATGGGGATGAAGGAAGGCCAGGCCGAGACGCTGATGGCCCACCTGGCCGAGCGCGGCTGGGTTTGCGTGACGGCCAATTACCGGCTGTCGCCCCGCGCGACGTGGCCCGACCACATCGTCGACGTGAAGAAGGCGCTGGCCTGGACCAAGGCCACCATCGCCGAACACGGCGGTGACCCCGGCTTCGTCGTGATCACCGGTGGGTCGGCCGGCGGCCACCTGGCGTCGCTGGCCGCACTCACGCCGCATGTGACCGACTTCCAGCCCGGCTTCGAAGACGCCGACACCTCCGTTGCCGCCGCCGTCCCCTTCTACGGGGTGTACGACTTCGTCAATCGCCACAGCACGAGCCGGCCCGACATGCAGCCATTCCTCGAGGCGCGCCTGTTCAAGTCGAAGATGAACGAAGACCGCGCCCGGTGGGAGCAGGCGTCCACCATCACGCACGTAGGCCCGCACGCGCCGCCCTTCTTCGTTCTCCACGGCGGCAACGACTCGCTCGTCCCCGTCGAGCAGGCCCGCACGTTCGTCGACGAACTGCGCAAGGAGTCGACCCAGCCAGCCGTCTACGCCGAACTGCCCGGGGCCCAGCACGCGTTCGAGATCCTGCCGTCGGTCCGGGCCTACGCCGCCGCTCACGCGGTCGAGCGCTTCCTCGCCGTCGTGCGCAGCGAACACGGCGGGGAAACCCCGGCCGAATCGGTCGACTAAAGGACCCGGTCGAGGACCTGCAGCATCACCTCGGGAGGCTGAGCACCGCCGACGGCCACGCGCCGGTCGAACACGAAGAAGGGCACGCCCTGAACACCTAGCTCCATGCCCTCGGCCTCGTCGGCGCGGACCGCGTCGGCGTGCGCTCGCGACTCGAGCATGCGCCGCGCCTCGTCCACGTCCATCCCGGACTCGGCCGCGACCTCGAGCAGCGTCTCGCGGACTCCGACCGGACGACCCTCGGTGAACGTCGCCGCGAACAACCGCTCCTTCACCTCGCTCTGCCGCCCCAACGTCGCCGCGTGGCGTAACAGACGGTGCGCGTCGAACGTGTTACCGGGCCGGACGCTTTCGAACCGAAAGTCGATGCCGGCGGCGGCGCCGACACTGATGATGCGCGCCATTCGGGCCCGCGCCTCGCCGACCGGGACGCCGTACTTGGCGGCGATGCGCTCGACATAGGACCCGGGGCGCTCGGCCGGCGCGGTGGGGTTCAGCTCGTACGCCTTCCACTCGACCTCCACCTCAGCGGCGTGCGGAAAACCCGCAAGCGCCGCCTCGATGTTGCGCTTGCCGACGTAGCACCACGGGCACACGACGTCGGACCAGACCTCGATCTTCATTGTGGGGCCAGGTCAGACGGTGAGGTCGAAACGGTCGAGGGTCATGACCTTGTCCCACGCAGCGACGAAGTCGCGCACGAACTTCTCCTTGGCGTCCTCGCAGGCGTAGACCTCGGCCAGCGCGCGGAGCACCGAGTTCGAACCGAAGACGAGGTCGACCGCGGTTGCGGTCCACCTGAGAAGACCGCCGGCGCCATCTCGCCCCTCGTAGACGTTCTCGGTGTCGAGCGATGCCTTCCACTCCGTGCCGCCGTCGAGCAGGTTCACGAAGAAGTCGTTGGTCAACGTGCCGGGCCGGTCGGTGAAGACGCCGTGCGCGTCCTGGCCGACGTTGGCGCCCAGCGCTCGCAGGCCACCGACGAGAACCGTCATCTCCGGCGCGGTCAGGGTCAACAGGTTGGCCCGGTCCAGCAGGAGTGTCTCGGGCGGCAGCTTCTCCCCTGATCGCAGGTAGTTGCGGAACCCGTCGGCCGTCGGTTCGAGCGCGGCGAAGGAGTCGACGTCGGTCTGGTCCTGCGAGGCGTCGGTGCGCCCGGGTGTGAAGGGCACCGTGACCTCATGGCCGGCGTTCTTGGCCGCTTGCTCCACGGCCGCGCACCCGCCGAGGACGATGAGATCGGCCAGCGAGACCTTCTTCCCACCCGACTGCGAGCCGTTGAAGTCCTGCTGGATCTGCTCGAGCGTCGCCAGCACCTTGGCCAGCTCGGCCGGCTCGCTCACGTCCCAGTCCCGCTGCGGCGCGAGGCGGATGCGCGCTCCGTTGGCCCCGCCCCGCTTGTCGGTGAAGCGGAATGTGGCCGCCGACGCCCACGCCGTCGAGACCAACTGCGAAACGGAGAGTCCCGAGGCAACGACCTTCGCCTTGAGGTCGGCGATGTCCGTCTCGCCGATCAGTTCGTGATCGACGTCGGGGACGGGGTCCTGCCACAGCTGCGGCTCGGGAACCCACGGCCCGAGGGCGCGCGAGACGGGCCCCATGTCGCGGTGCAGCAGCTTGTACCAGGCCTTGCCGAACGCGTCGGCGAGCTGGTCGGGGTTCTCGTGGAACCGCGTGGCGATCGGGTGGTAGATCGGGTCCATCTTCAGCGCGAGGTCCGACGTGAGCATCATCGGCGCGTGCCGCGTCGCCGGGTCGTGCGCGTCGGGCACGGTCCCTTGCGCCTCGGGGTTCTTCGGCGTCCACTGCTTCGCACCGGCCGGGCTCGTCGTCAGCTCCCAGTCATACGTGAACAAGTTGTCGAGGTAGCCGTTGTCCCATCGCGTCGGCTCGTTCGTCCACGCGCCCTCGAGGCCGCTGGTGATCGTGTCGCCGCCCTTGCCGGTACCGAAGCTGCTGATCCATCCCCGGCCCTGGTGCTCAACCGGGCAGCCCTCGGGCTCGAGCCCGACGAGGTCGGGGTCGCCGGCACCGTGGCACTTGCCGAAGGTGTGACCGCCGACGATGAGCGCAACCGTCTCCTCGTCGTTCATCGCCATTCGGGCGAAGGTCTCGCGAATGTCGCGGGCTGACGCCAGCGGGTCCGGGTTGCCGTTGGGGCCTTCCGGGTTCACGTAGATCAGGCCCATCTGCACCGCGCCGAACGGACCGGTGAGTTCGCGGTCGCCGCTGTAGCGCGCGTCGCCGAGCCACGTGTCCTCGGGTCCCCAGAAGACCTCGTCGGGCTCCCAAATATCCTCGCGCCCGAAGGCGAAGCCGAACGGCTCGAACCCCATCGACTCGAGCGCGCAGTTGCCGGCGAAGACGATCAGGTCGGCCCAGGAGATCTTGCGGCCGTACTTCTGCTTGACCGGCCACAGCAGCCGGCGCGACTTGTCGAGGTTGGCGTTGTCGGGCCAACTGTTGAGCGGTGCGAAGCGCTGCTCGCCGCTGCCGGCGCCGCCCCGGCCATCGGCGATCCGGTACGTGCCGGCGGCGTGCCACGCCATCCGGATGAACAGGCCGCCGTAATGGCCGTAGTCAGCCGGCCACCAGTCCTGCGACGTCGTCATCACGTCGAAGATGTCCTGCTTCAGCGCCGCGAGGTCGAGGCTCTTGAACTCCTCGGCGTAGTCGAAGTCCTCGTCCATCGGGTTGGACACCGGCGTGTGCTGGTGCAGAACCGACAGGTCGAGCTGATTCGGCCACCAGTCCTGGTTCTTCCTCGGCCGCTCCGACTTGACCTCCGGGGCGTCAATTGCTGGGTTTTCGCTCTCGCTACCGTCAGACACGTCGATCCTTTCTCTTCCGTCTCGTGGATTCGTTCCGATAGGTGGTCGCACACTCGGGGCAGAGGCCCCAGTAAACGACCTCGGCTTCGTCGATCTCGTAGCCGCAATCGTCAGCGGCCGTCAGGCAGGGCGTCTCGCCGACCGCGCAGTCGACGTCGACCATGCAGTTGCAGGTTCGGCAGATGAGGTGGTGATGGTTGTCGTCGACCCGGTTCTCGTAGCGGGCAGGCGATCCCGCGGGCTGGATACGCCGCAGGAGTCCAGTGTCGGTAAGAGCCGTCAGCGCGTCGTACACCGCCTGACGTGAGATGGTGCCGATGTCGGCCCGCACGACCTTGTCGATGTCGTCGGCGGTGCTGTGCGGCTGGTCGGACACCGCCCGTAGAACGGCGATGCGCTGGGCCGTCACTCGCACACCGTGCTGGCGGAGCAGTGTGGTTGTATTGACTAGATCCATACTTTGATAGATGCCAGTCTAACCGGTCACACGAACGCGTGCACGGCGATGCGGTACGTGAACAACTCGCCCGCCGGGCCGTTGATCTCGGCCGCCTCCACGGCCGGGAAACCTAGCGGGGCCGGGCGACCCGGCCGTCAGGTCGGGAACCGTGGCGGTCGCTTCTCGCGATGCGACGCCAGGCCCTCGGCTGCTTCGGGGCCGGCGAAGCCCAGGAACTCATACGCCAGCGACGCGTCGAATGTGGCTACCTGGGCGCGGTACCAGTGGTTGAGCGTGTGCTTCGTCCAGCGGATCGCCGTCTGCGCGCCGCCGGCCAGGCTCTCGGCCACCGCCAGCGCCCGGCTGTGCACCTCGTCGTCCTCGACGCACAGCGACACCAGCCCGATGCGCTCGGCTTCCTCGCCGGTGAGCGTTTCACACGTGAGGAGGTAGTACTTGGCCTTGGCCATGCCACACAGCAGCGGCCAGCAGATGGCGGCGTGATCGCCGGCGGCGACGCCGAGGCGGGTGTGACCGTCGATGATGCGAGCGGTGCGAGCGACCACCGACACGTCGGCCAGGAGGCCGGCGACGAGGCCGGCACCGACCGCCGGACCGTGAATCGCCGACACGACGGGCTTCGAACAGTTGATGACGTTGAGCACGAGGTCGCGGGCCTCGCGCATGACGCGCAGCCGCGTGTCGTAGTCGCTCATGATCGACTCGACCAATTCGAAGCTCCCGCCGGCCGAGAACGCCTTGCCCGCGCCTTGCAACAGGACGACCCTCACGTCCGGGTCGCGGTCGACCGCGAGCCACACATCGGCCAGCTCGCGGTGGACCTCGGCGTCGACTGCGTTGAGGCCGGGGCCGTCGAGGACGATGCGCAGCACGCCGTCGGAAGGGTGCTCGAACTTCAGATGGGGGAATGCGTCGTAGGACATGAGCCGGCGCAACGCTAACCACCGCGTGACGTAGCGTTCGCCCGATGAGTGTCGACGTTCACGCCGAGGCGAGCGTTCGCCTCAGCGCGCTCGAGCAGCGATACACGCGCGGGCGGCGCGCCATCGTCGAGGCGCTGAGCGACGCTCCGGGGCCGCTCACCGTGCCCGAGATCCTCGCCGCCGGGGGCCGCGGCCCGCTGCCCCAGAGTTCGGCTTACCGCAACCTCACTG
>JACDEA010000167.1 GCA_013816725.1 Actinomycetota bacterium | reverse complement strand
CAACGGCACCGAGCGACGGTAGGCCTCCGGCCTCACCGGCCGGTCACCTCGACACCCGTGGCCTTGCTGTCGCTGGGCGGCGCGCTGCTGGCGATCCTCGCCGTCAGTTGGAGGCGGCCCGTCGCCACGCTTCGATCATGGCGAGGCGCTCGGCCGCCGGCGGGTGATCCGCGGTAAGCCGCTTCCAACGTGAGGGGGCCAGGTCGGCCAGGTTCTTCACGTGCAGGTTGCGCTCCATGTCGCTGGCGGCGTCGGGGTCCTGCGTGGCCTCGAGCGCGAAGAGGTCGGCTTCGCGTTCGCCGGCCCGGATGAACCACGCCTGCAACAGGCCCGTCACGATTCCCGGCAGCGGGAAGATCAGGAAGAACAGCGGCAACGCCGCTGGATCGCGCAACGAGTCGACCCCGGCGAAACGCAGCACCGCTCCCGAATCGAGCACGAGCTTTACCGCGAGGAAGTTCACAAGCAGGAGTGCGATTCCGAGCGGGACGTGACGGCGGATGTGCCGCAGCTTCCAGTGACCGATCTCATGGGCGGCAACCGAGCGGATGCTGGGCCGGGGCTCCTCGAGCAGCGTGTCGAAGATCACGAGCTTGCGGGTCCTGCCCATCCCCGTGACGTACGCGTTGTGCTTGCGCGTGCGGCGGCTGGCGTCGGACACCTGCACCTCGTGGATGTCGGAGCCCACCTCCTTGGCCAGCCCGACGAGATCGGCGTGCAGGTCGTCGTCGTCGATGCGCTTGAACTTGTTGAAGATCGGGTCGATCAGGACCGGGCTCAGCACACCGAGGCCGAGCGAGATGGCCGCGACCACCAGCCAGCCGAAGACCCACCACAGATCCGTGTGCCGGATCACGAACCACAGCGGCAGCGTGATCAGCGTGAGGATGACGGGACCGAGCAGCAACGACTTGACCGTGTCGGTGGCGAAACCCTTGGTCGTCTGGGTGCTGAAGCCCCACCGCTTGTCGTAGACCAGCTCGCGGTATACGCCGAACGGGATGGCCACGAGCGTCCCGATCACGGTGACCACGAACACCGTGATCAGGAGCCGTTGGATCCAGTTGCGGACATCGAGCGAATCGAGCAGCTCGGGAACAAGATGCGACCGCACGACGGCGAGGTCGACGAGGACGACGATCGCCTTTTCGAGCAGGCCGACTCGGCGCAGCGGCCTCACGTAGTCCTTGGCCTTGGCGATCTCCTCGGCCGAGAAGAACTCGGCCGGGTCGGCCGGCAGCGCCTTCCACGGATTGATGCCACTCCGCTTGATGTCGATTGTTGCTGTCAACTCTGCCCCCAGACGCGAACGAGGAGTGCCTTTCGGCACCCCTCGTCCCATTCGACGTTCAGGACTAGAAGTCCTCCATGCCTCCGCCGGGCATGGCCGGAGCGTTGTCCTTCTCGGGCTTGTCGACGATGACCGCCTCGGTCGTGAGGAACAGCGCCGCGATCGACGCCGCGTTCTGGAGGGCCGAAGCGGTGACCTTGGTCGCGTCGGTGACGCCGGCCTTGAACATGTCCTCGTACTCGCCGGTGGCCGCGTTGAGGCCTTCGGTGGGCTTCTTCAGGTTGCGCACCTTC
The DNA here is from genome assembly GCA_013816725.1 of Actinomycetota bacterium. Lineage (GTDB taxonomy): Bacteria > Actinomycetota > Acidimicrobiia > Acidimicrobiales > JACDEA01 > JACDEA01. Next base: position 4,183 of record JACDEA010000167.1, on the reverse strand, counting down.
TCGACCACCACGCCGCCTTCCATGCCGGCGTTGACGGCGATCTGCTTGAGCGGCTCCTCGGCGGCCCGGGCCACGATGCGGGCACCGGTGGCCTCGTCGCCTTCGAGCTTCTCGGCCACGTCGAGGATGCGAGCCTGCGCCCGCAGCAGGGCGACGCCACCGCCGGGGACGACGCCCTCTTCGACGGCGGCCTTGGTGGTGCTGACCGCGTCCTCGATGCGGTGCTTCTTCTCCTTCAGCTCGACCTCGGTGGCCGCGCCGACCTTGATGATGGCGACACCGCCAGAGAGCTTGGCCAGGCGCTCCTGGAGCTTCTCGCGGTCGTAGTCGGAGTCGGTGTTGTCGATCTCGGTCTTGATCTGGTTGATGCGGCCCTTGATGTCGGCGTCGTCGCCGGCGCCCTCGACGATCGTGGTCTCGTCCTTGGTGACGACGATCTTGCGGGCCTTGCCGAGCAGGTCGAGGGTGACGTTCTCGAGCTTGAGGCCGACTTCCTCGGTGACGACCTGGCCGCCGGTGAGGATGGCCATGTCCTGCAGCATCGCCTTGCGGCGCTCGCCGAAGCCGGGCGCCTTGACAGCGACGCTCTTGAACGTGCCGCGGATCTTGTTGACGACGAGGGTAGCGAGGGCCTCGCCCTCGACGTCCTCGGCCAGGATCACCAGCGGGCGACCGGACTGCATGACCTTCTCGAGCACCGGCAGCAGGTCGCGCACCGCGGAGATCTTCGAGCCAACGAGCAGGAGGTACGGGTCCTCGAGGACCGACTCCATGCGCTCGGGATCGGTGACGAAGTAGGGCGAGATGTAGCCCTTGTCGAAGCGCATGCCTTCGACGAGGTCGAGTTCCATCCCGAAGGTCTGGCTCTCCTCGACGGTGATCACGCCGTCCTTGCCCACCTTGTCGATGGCGTCGGCGATGATCGCGCCGATCTCGGGATCGGCGGCCGAGATGCCCGCTACCTGCGCGATCTGCTCCTTGTTGTCGACTTCCTTGGAGATGTCCTTGAGGGCGGCGATGGCCGCGACCACGGCGGCCTCGATGCCCTTCTTCAGCGACATCGGGTTGGCGCCGGCGGCCACGTTGCGCAGCCCCTCGTGGACCATGGCCCAGGCCAGGACCGTGGCGGTGGTGGTGCCGTCGCCGGCCACGTCGTCGGTCTTCTTGGCCACTTCCTTGACCAGCTCGGCGCCGATCTTCTCGTACGGGTCCTCCAGCTCGATCTCCTTGGCGATGGACACACCGTCGTTGGTGATCGTGGGGGCACCCCACTTCTTTTCCAGCACGACGTTGCGGCCTTTGGGGCCGAGCGTGACGCGCACGGCGTCGGCCAGCTGGTTCATACCGCTTTCGAGCGACCGTCGGGCCTGCTCGTCGAACGCGATCATCTTTGCCATGGGGCGGGCTCCTTGCATTGAACTGCGCCGTTGTCGGCGTTAGCACTCGTGACCTGTGAGTGCTAACAGATTGGCACTCGCGGACCGAGAGTGCAACTGGGCCGGTCAGGCCTCCAACGTCGGTCGCGTGGCCCTACGTGGCGCGGGTGACGTCGGGCCCGCGGCGCAGCGTGTGGCCGCCGTCGATGGCGAAGCACTGCCCGGTGACCCACGACGACTCGGGGCCGAGCAGGTAGCGCACGCCGGCGGCCACGTCCTCGACGGTGCCGAGGCGGCCCAGTGGCATCTGCTCGATGTAGTCGGCGACGATGCCGTCGTTGGCGGCCAGCGGGGTGGCCAGGTCGGTGGGAACCAAACCGGGGCGGACGGCGTTGACCCGCACGTTCGCCGCGCCCAGTTCGTCGGCCGCGCCTTTCACCAGCGCTTCGAGCGCAGCCTTGCTCACGCAGTACGGCGTCATCATTCGGTGCGTCAGCGGCGCGGCGATCGAGGACAGCGCGACGATCGCGCCGCCGCCGGCCTCCACCATCGCGTTGGCCGCATGCTTGATGCACAGGAAGGCGCCGTCGAGGTTCGTTCCCATGCAGTGGCGCCACATGTCGAGCGGCACGCTCGTGATCGGGCCGCCGGCGCCGGTGCCGGCGGCCAGCACTGCGAGGTGCAACCCGCCCAGCGGTGCGGACGCGGCGGCGACGGCCCGAACGACGTCGTCCTCCGACGCCACGTCGCACTGCACGTACGAGGCCCGCTCACCGAGCACCGCGGCGGCGGCCTTGACGACCTCCTCGCGCCGGCCGGCCAGCGTGACGTGGGCCCCGTCGGCGTGCAGCGCGGTCGCGCAGGCCAACCCGATGCCGGTACCGCCCCCCGTAATCAGCGCGGCCCGACCCTCCAGCGCCCCGCTCACCCGCCGGCTACTGCGGGGACGATGGAGACGGTCTGGGAGTCGGGGACGGGGGTTTCGAGGCCTTGGAGAAAACGCACGTCCTCGTCGGCCACGAACACGTTGACGAAGCGGCGCAGCGAGCCGTCGTCGGCGAAGAGCCGCTCCCCAAAGCCGGGGTGGGCAGCGTCGAGGCCCTTCAGGACCTCGCCGACGGTGCTGCCTACGACCGACACCTCGCCCGACCCGCCGGTGAGCGTGCGTAGCTGGGTCGGTATGCGGACCGTTACGGGCATCAGTTTCCCTCGATCTGGAACAGGACTTCGGCGAACGCGTCCAGCGTAGGAGCGATCGTCGCCGTCGGTTTCGACGTGGGCGCCACCGCCTCGATCGTCTTGAGCCCGTGACCGGTGATCATGGCCACGACCCGCTCGTCGCGGTGCACGATGCCGGCGTTGGCCAGCCGGACGAGGGTGGCGATGGTGACGCCGCCGGCCGTCTCGGCGAAGATGCCCTCCGTGCGGGCCAGCAGCTTGATGCCCTCCACCACCTCGCCGTCGCTGACCGCCTCGATCACCCCGCCGGTCTGGCGAGCCGCCTCGACCGCATAGGGCCCGTCGGCCGGGTTGCCGATGGCCAGCGACTTGGCGATGGTGTCGGGCTTCACGGGGCGAACGACGTCGGTGCCCTCCTTGAACGCGGTGGCCACCGGCGAGCACCCGATGGCCTGCGCGCCCGAGATGCGCACGTGCGGCTCGTCGTCGAGCAGCCCCACTTTGTGCAGCTCCTGAAAGCCCTTGTGCACCTTGGTCAGCTGGCTGCCCGACGCGATCGGCACGATCACGTGATCCGGTGTCTGCCATCCGAGCTGCTCGGCCACTTCAAAGGCCAGCGTCTTGGAGCCCTCGGCGTAGTACGGCCGCACGTTGACGTTGACGAACGCCCACGTCGGTTGCTCCGACGCCAGCTCGGCACAGAGCCGGTTGACGTCGTCGTAGTTGCCGTTGACCGCGATCACATTGCCGCCGTAGATGGCGGTCATGACGACCTTGCCCGCCTCGAGGTCGTGCGGGATGAACACGAACGACTTCATGCCCGCGTGCGCGGCGTGGGCGCCCACCGCGTTGGCCAGGTTCCCGGTCGACGCGCACGCCGCCACCTTGAACCCCAGCTCTTGCGCCTTGGTGAGCGCGACGGACACCACCCTGTCCTTGAACGACCCCGTCGGGTTCACCGTGTCGTTCTTGATCCACAGCTCGCCCAGCCCCAGCTCGGCGGCCAGCCGGTCGGCCCGCACCAACGGCGTGAACCCGGCACCGAGGTCGACCGGCGCCCGCCCGTCAGCCGGCAACAGCGCGGCGTACCGCCAGATCGTGTGCGGCCCGGCGGCGATGGACTCGCGGGTGACCGACGCTGCGATCCGCTCGTAGTCGTACACCGCCTCGAGCGGACCGAAGCAGAAATCGCACACGTGCAGCGCCTCGGCCGGGTACGCGCGCGCGCACTCCCGACAGCGGAGCCCTTCGACGAAAGACATTCCTCCTCCTCATCGTTTCGGGCTTTGGCACCTGGCTGGAGCGGCGCGTGCTGCGCAGCTCCAGCTGGTTGTCGCGGCGTCGTCGGGCCCGATCCCTCGACCGCTCTTGATGATCTGATACCTGAGACAGACTACACAGGTGCGTGCGTTTACCTCCCAGGAGTTCGGCCTCCCCGACCTCCTGGCGCGCAAGCGGGCGACGAACCAACGGATCTCGGTGTGCCTTCCCGCTCGCGACGAGGAAGCCACTGTCGGCGACGTGGTCGCCGCCATTCCCGACGAGCTGGTCGACGAGATCGTCGTCGTCGACGACGGCTCCACCGACGACACCGCCGCGGTGCTCGCCTCCTACCGCGACCGGATCAC
>JACDEA010000166.1:663-5769 GCA_013816725.1 Actinomycetota bacterium | reverse complement strand
CGCCGCCGCGCTGTCGGCTGCGCCGTCACCGCTGGCCCGCCGGGCGATCCGTCGCTGGTTGGCGGAGGAGCACCCGCCCGACGCGGCCACCATCGACCGGGTGCTCGCGGTCGCGGCCAAGACGCGGCGGGCCTGCGACGTCGGCGGCGGCCGCCGCGTCCGTCGCAGTGCCGGACGTCTGGTGCTCGAGACACCGGACCCCTAACCTCGGCGCCGATGGACGAATTGGGGGACGTCGTCGTCGCCGAGACGACGCTGCAGGCCCGCATCGTGGAGCTGGGCCAGCAAGTCACCGAGGACTACGCCGACCGTTCACCGTTGCTGGTCGGTGTCCTCAAAGGTGCATTTATGTTCATGGCCGATCTCGCTCGAGCCATCCGCCTGCCGGTCGAGTTCGACTTCATGGCCGTGTCGTCCTACGGCAGCGCGACGAAAACGAGCGGTGTCGTGCGCATCGTCAAGGACCTCGACCTCGATCTGTCCGATCGCCACGTGCTCATCGTCGAGGACATCGTCGACAGTGGCCTCACCCTCGCGTACCTGCGGCGCAACCTGCTGGCCCGCAACCCGGCCACGCTCGAAGTGTGCGCCCTCCTGGTGAAGGACGGCCTCCAGCGCGTCGACCTCGACCTGAAGTACGTCGGGTTCACGATCCCGCCCGAATTCGTGGTCGGCTACGGACTAGATGTTCGTGAACGCCACCGCAACCTGCCGTACGTCTGTGTGTACGAGGGCGACTGACCGAGCCGCGCTGGGCGGGGACGGCGGTGCCGAGCCCGCCGGTACTCTTGAAGGTCTCTCATGAAGCGCACTCGTAGGAACGTCGTCGTGTACGTGGTGGTCGGGCTGCTCGTCCTGATCGCCGCCAGCTCGCTGCTGGGTAACGGCCCCAAGCGCCAGAAGCTGACGCTTTCGCAGTTCGAGGCGCGCGTCGCCAGCAAGCAAATCAAGTCGGCCGAGATCATCGACGGCGACAACAGGGTCAAGGGCGACCTCACCAATGGCAAGACCTACGAGGCCAAGTTCCCGGCCGAGTACGCCGACGAGCTGACCACCGAGTTGAAGAACGCCGAGGTGGCCACGTACGACGCCAAGCCGCAGAAGCGCAACATCTGGTGGGACTTGGCGTTGAGCTACGGGCCGATCCTGCTGCTGTTCGTCGGCTTCCTTTACCTGCTGAACAACATGCAGGGCGGCGGGAACCGCGTCATGCAGTTCGGCAAAGCCAAGCCCAAGATCGTGAACAAAGACCAGCCCAAGGTCACGTTCGCCGACGTGGCCGGCGCCGACGAGGCCGTGGCCGAACTTCAGGAGATCAAGGACTTCCTCGAATCGCCGGCCAAGTTCCAGGCGATCGGCGCCAAGATCCCGAAGGGCGTGCTCCTCTACGGCCCGCCAGGAACCGGCAAGACCCTGCTGGCCCGCGCCGTGGCCGGCGAGGCCGGAGCCCCGTTCTTCTCGATCTCCGGTTCCGACTTCGTCGAGATGTTCGTGGGCGTCGGCGCGTCCCGCGTTCGCGACCTGTTCGAGCAGGCCAAGGCCAGCGCGCCCGCCATCATCTTCATGGACGAGATCGACGCCGTGGGCCGTCATCGCGGTGCCGGCCTCGGCGGCGGCCACGACGAGCGCGAGCAGACGCTGAACCAGCTACTCGTCGAGATGGACGGGTTCGACACCAAGACCGGCGTCATCCTCATCGCCGCCACCAACCGACCCGACATCCTCGACCCCGCGTTGCTACGCCCCGGTCGGTTCGACCGCCAGATCGTCGTCGACCGTCCCGACCTGGTCGGTCGCAGGGCGATCCTCGAGGTGCATAAGCAGGGCAAGCCGCTGGCCGCCGACATCGACCTCGAAGTCCTCGCTCGACGGACGCCAGGCTTCACCGGCGCCGACCTGGCCAACCTGATGAACGAGGCTGCGCTGCTGTCGGCCCGTTACGGCCTGGCCAAGATCGCCATGCCGCAACTCGAAGAGGCGATCGACCGTGTCATCGCCGGGCCGGAGCGCAAGAGCCGGGTGATGTCGGAGAAGGAGAAGCTAGTTATCGCGTATCACGAAGGCGGGCACACACTGGTTGGCCACGTGCTTCCTCACTCCGATCCCGTGCACAAGGTGTCGATCGTCGCCCGCGGCCGCGCGCTGGGATGGACGCTGTCGTTGCCCACCGAGGACAAATACATCGTCAGCCAGTCCGAGCTGCGCGATCAGCTGGGCGTGTTGATGGGGGGCCGCACCGCCGAAGAAGTTGTGTTCGGCGAGCCCACCACCGGAGCGCACAACGACATCGAGAAAGCCACCGAGATCGCCCGGGCCATGGTCACCGAGTACGGCATGAGCGAACTGCTCGGGCCGCTTCAACTGGGGCAGAAGCACGGCGAGGTGTTCCTGGGTCGCGATATGGGTCAGCAGGCCAATTACTCCGACGAGGTGGCGGCGCGCATCGACAGCGAGATCCGCGTGCTCGTCCACAACGGCCACGAGGAGGCCAGGGCCATCATCAACTACCACCGGTCCACGCTCGACAAGCTGGCTGCCGCGCTGGTCGAAAAGGAGACGCTCGACACCCCCGAGCTCATGAAGATCCTCGGCGACCTCAAGCCGTGGCCGGGCCGCCACTCGGTGAACGGCAACGGCGCAGCGAGGCGCCGCCCGGCCGCCAAGGCCAAAACGGCGACCAAGAAGCGGTGAGCGCCGGCGAGCCTGGCGACGATGGGGTGCGGGGGCGCAGCCCCCGGTGAGCATCGACACCGCGAGCGCCGGCGAGCCTGGCGACGATGGGGTGCGGGGGCGCAGCCCCCGGTGAGCATCGACAGGGGCCGCATCGAAAAAGCAGTCCGCGAAATCCTCGAAGCGGTCGGCGAGGACCCCGATCGCGACGGGTTGGTCCAGACGCCGGAGCGCGTCGCCAACATGTACGCCGAGATCTTCGTTGGCATCGACGAGGACCCGGCCGAGTTGCTCACCGTCACCTTCGAGGCCGGTCACGACGAGATGGTGATGGTCCGCGACATGCCATTTTTTTCGACCTGTGAACATCATCTGGTTCCATTTTTCGGCAAGGCTCACGTCGCCTACATCCCGAACGAGGACGGCCGCATCACCGGGCTGTCGAAGCTGGCCCGGGTCGTCGACGCCTTCGCTCGCCGTCCCCAGGTGCAGGAGAACCTCACCACGCAGGTGGCTGACGCCATCGAGCAGGGGTTGCAGCCTCGCGGCGTCCTGGTGGTGATCGAGGCCGAGCACCTCTGCATGGCCATGCGCGGCGTGCAAAAGCCGGGGACGACCACGCTCACGTCGGCCGTGCACGGCCTCTTCCGCAGCGACCCGGCCACCCGGGCCGAGGCGATGCAGCTCATCTTCGGCCGGGCCTGAGCCTCCGGTTAACCGATCGGCCCCGCCTACGCTGGACGACGATGTCGTGCCTGGTCATGGGGGTCGTCAACGTGACGCCGGACTCGTTCTCCGACGGCGGCCGGTGGCTCGATCGGGAGGCGGCGATCGCCCACGGCCGGCGGCTGATCGACGAGGGCGCGGCGATCATCGACATCGGCGGCGAGTCCACCCGCCCGGCTGCGGAGGCGGTCGACGAGAGAACCGAAACCGACCGGGTCGTGCCCGTCGTCGAGGCGCTGGCCGGCCAGGTGCGGGTGTCGATCGACACGACAAAGGCGGCGGTGGCCGAGGCCGCAGTGCGGGCCGGCGCCACGATCATCAACGACGTCAGCGCGTCGCTACACGAGGTGGCGGCCGCGCTGGGGGCGGGCTGGATCGCGATGCACATGCGGGGCACGCCGCGCACCATGCAGGACGACCCGACCTATGCCGACGTGGTGCGCGAGGTCACCGATTTTCTGGTGGAGCGGGCCGAAACGGGCCGGGCCGCCGGCGTCGAGGAGATCTGGCTCGACCCCGGCATCGGGTTCGGTAAGACCGCGGCGCACAACCTGTCTCTGCTCCGGCACGTCCCGACCCTCGCCGGCGCTGGCTGGTCCGTCGCCGTCGGGGCCAGCCGGAAAGGGTTCTTGGGCACGCTCACCGGCGGTGCCCCGCCGGAGGACCGCCTGGAGGCATCGCTGGCGGTGGCCACCTGGGCGATGTTGCGCGGTGCCGCCGTCGTCCGCGTGCATGATGTGGCCCAGACCGTGCGGGCCGCACGGCTTGTCGGGGCGACGGGGTGACAGCGTGAGAGGGAAATGGGCAGCGGGTATCGCCCCCCGCAACTTCTGCTGGATCATCAAGGACCAGCTGGCGATCAGCGAGCGCCCCGGTGGGTACGCCCGCAACCACCGGCCCGTGCGTCGTCAGGAGGAGATCATCTGGCTGCGCGAGCAGCACTTCAGCCGGGTCATCTCGCTGCTGTCTTCGCCCCACAACCTGCACGCCTATGACGAGTTCAGCGTGCAGTGGGCGCACTTCCCGTTCGGCACCCACGACGACCCCCGGAAGGTCCTTCCCGACCTGTACACCCATCTGCGGGACTGGCTGGCCGCGGGCGAGCGCCTTCTCATGCACCAGGAGGAGCTGGGCGACCGGCTCATGGGCGTCATCGGCGGGTACCTGCTGTGGACCGGCCTGCTCACCGAGGGCCCGCAGGCGATCACCATCGTCGAGCAGATCGTCCACCGCCAGATGGGTCCCTCCGGCCGCCAGCTGATCGCGATCACCCCTGAGCTGTAGGGAGGCGGGCGCTCGGTGAGCGACGTCATCAGGTTGCGGGGGCTGCGGGCGATGGGCGTCCACGGGGTGCTGCCCGAGGAGCAGCGGCGCCCACAGCCCTTCGAGGTCGACCTCGACCTGCACCTGGACCTGAAGCCGGCCGGCGCGTCGGACCGGCTCGAGGACACCGTCGACTACGGCGGGCTGGCTGAGGCGGTGGCGGCCTGCATCAGCGGCGAGCGCCACGCGCTCCTGGAAACGCTGGCCGAGCGCATCGCCGGGCTCGCCCTGGCCGATGACCGCGTCACGTCGGTGGTTGTCACCGTCAAGAAGCTCGAGCCGCCCATCCCCGTCGACATCGACCACGTCGCTGTGCGGATCATGCGCTCGTGAGGGCGTTCCTCGGGCTCGGGACCAACATGGGCGACCGCCGTCACTACCTCCGTC
>JACDEA010000166.1:0-653 GCA_013816725.1 Actinomycetota bacterium | reverse complement strand
CTCCGTCAAGCGCTCGAGGACCTGCCCGATGTGGTCGCGGTATCGCCGATCTACGAGTCCGACCCCGTGGGTGGGCCGCCCGATCAGGACAAGTACCTCAACCTCGTCGTTGAACTCGACACCCAACGCTCGCCGCGGGAGCTGTTGGGCATCGCCCACCGCCTGGAGGCGGCGGCCGGTCGGGTGCGCACCGAGCGGTGGGGCCCCCGGACGCTCGACATCGACGTGCTGTTGGTGGGCGACATCGAGATCGACGAACCCGACTTCGAGATCCCCCACCCCCGCCTGTGGGAGCGGGCCTTCGTGTTGATGCCCCTGCACGATCTCGCCCCCGACCTCGTGGCCGAGCGCCCGCACGACCGCACCGTCCGGGAGGCCGGCACGCTGTAGTCGGGAACCCAGTAGGTCGGGTACGCTTTGCGGGTACGAACGGCACCCCGGCGACGGGGGCTGGAACGTCAGGACATGCATTGCTTTCAGGACATGCATTGCTTCAGGACACGCATGTGCCCACACTTCGAGTGATCGGGCCCGGTCGAGCCGGGCGATCGCTGCAACTGGCCCTCGAGCAGGCGGGCTGGCGCGGCCTCGCACCCCTCGGTCGCGGCGACGACGTGGCCGACGCGGCGACGGGGGCCGATGTGGTCGTGATC
>JACDEA010000165.1 GCA_013816725.1 Actinomycetota bacterium | reverse complement strand
CGCCACGGTCGGGGCGGGCGCGGTCGCCGCTCTCCTTGGCGCGTGCGCGAGGCTTGCGATCCGACGGCGGCGCTGCACTCGGCGCCGGAGGTTGTCGCTCGACGGGAGCGAAGATTTCGAGCAATTCGGGCTCGACCCGCTTGGTCTTGGGCGGCAGGACCGAGAGCACGGCGATACCCTCAATGTCGTCCTCCACCTCGGCCCGCACGACGTCGCCCACCTTGGCCCCTTTGTGCAGGAGCTTGCCGGCCAACCGGCCCTTGGGTTGGCGCGCACCGGCGGCGCGCCAGGTCCAGGTCTCGTCGTCCACCTTGCTGGTGAGCTCGATCTCCAACCGCCGCGCCATGCCGGCCCATACGCTAGGCGGCGTGAGCGCGCCGGTCCTTCTGGTTCACGGTTTCGCATCCTCGTTCCAGCGCGAGTGGGTCCAGCCCGGTTGGGTCGACCTCTTGGCCGACGAGGGCCGGGAGGTCATCGGCGTCGACATGCTTGGCCACGGCGACGCGGCGAAGCCCCACGATCCGGCGGCCTACAGCGCGCTGGAAGATGACGTCGCCGCACACCTCCCAGCCGACGAGGCGGTTGACGCCATCGGGTTCTCGATGGGCGCGCGTGTGGTCCTCACCCTGGCGGCGCGGGACCCGGCCCGGTTCGGCCGCATCGTGGCTGGGGGAGTCGGTGGCCGGCTGCTCGCCGGTGGCGACGACGGCCAGGGTCTCGCCATCGTCGACGGCGTGGAGGGGCGCGAGTCCGACGACCCCCTGGCTCAGGCCTTCGGCCGCTTCGCCCGCAGCCCGGGCAACGACCCCGAAGCCCTCGCTGCCTGCCTCCGACGCACGCACCCCGAACTGGGTGACGCGCAGCTCGAGAAGATCGTCAATCCAGTGCTGATCGTCGCCGGCGACCGCGACCCGCTGGCCGGCGATCCCGCCGTGTTGGCTGCGGCCATGCCGAACGGAACCGCCAAATTGCTGCGCAACGTCGACCACCTGGCGACCGCCAGCGACTTCGGGTTCATCGACGCGGCGTTGAAGTTTTTGTCCGGTTAGTCCGGACTAGTCGTGGGCCGCCGAGTCGCTTCCGTGGTCGCCGTGGCTCTCGTGATCTTGGTTGCCGTGCTTGGCGCCGTGGTCCTCGTGGCTGACGTCCTCGGTGCTGTCGGCGTCGGTGCTGTCGTCGGCGCGGGCCTCGGTCGACGCCGTGCTGCAGGTCGTGTCGCCGTGCGCGACGGCCGACACCCACTTGCCGTGGTTGCCGCACTCGGCGTCGTGGCTGTGGTCGTGGGCGGCCTCGGATACCGCGCTGGCGTGCTGCCCGTCGTGGTTGTCGTCGGTGGCGTCAGCGGTGGTGGTCGTCGTCACCGGTTCGGTCGTCGTGGTCGATTCATCCACGGTGGTCGTCGTGGTCGCGTCGAGCACCGTTGTCGTTACTTCCGGTGCGGCGTCGCCGTTCGGCGGCGCCGTGGCCGCCATGGCCGCGCCGCCGCCCAACGCCAGTACTCCGGCTCCGATTAACGCGAAGATGTGTTGTCTGGTCGTCATACGGCGTGCATCGGCAGGTGGGACCCGCGACTTGAGCCTCGTGTTAGCCGCCGAGAATCAACGTTATGTCAAGTCCGCTAGGAGGCGGCCTAGGGCCGCCGACAGGCGGACTGGACATAACGTTCTGGTGAAACAGACGGCTCGTTACGCCTCGCAGTTGGTTTCGGGGCTGCCGTTGGTGCAGACATCGAAGTCGGGGCCGCCGTCCATCGGCGTGGTACCCGTGGGGTCTTCGTTGACGAGCGTGTCGTCCCCGTTGCCGCCGAACATGTACACGGTCTCGGCGTTGGCGCCTCCGTCGTCCCAGTTGGTGATGTGGTCGTTTCCGTCGTCACCGTAGAGCCACGCGTTCCGCGTGTACTGGTAGATCGTGTCGTTGCCGAGCCCGCCCGACCCGAAGCCGCCGCTCCACATATACAGGGTGTCGTCACCGTCTTCCCCGGCCAGGCGGCTACCGCCGGTCGGGAAGTCCGAGGTATGGAGGGTGTCGTTGCCCGGCCCGCCGTAGAGGGCGTCGTCGCCCGTGTTGGTGGCGAACGTGCAGCATCCGCCCTCGCCGCCGTCGAGGAAGTCATCCCCGCCTTGGCCGAAGAGCTGATCGGATTCGCCTTGGCCTTGCATCGCGTCGTTGCCGTCACCGCCGAGGATGTTGTCGGGACCCGCGCCGCCATCGATACGGTCGTTGCCGTCGGAGCCAAGGAGGTAGTCGCTCCCGTCGTTGCCGCAGATCTTGTCGTCGCCGCCGAGGCCGTCGATGCGGTCGTTGCCGCCGAGCCCGACGATGACGTCGGGCCCCGGAGTGCCGACGAGGTAGTCGTCGCCCGCGGTTCCCACGATCGTCGCAGCTGATCCCGCGCACGTCGGGGGCGCCACGACGGCGATCGCGCCCTTCGCCAAACCTAGGTTGGCGAGAAGCACCGCGACTGCACCAACCGCCAGCGCACGACCTCTGTGGTTCCTCATACCGTCGACCTCCCCTTTCGGGCGCTCCCCTTCTGGCGCTCCCGGGCGACACTCTATCCCCGCCCCTTTTCGAAGCCCCGTTAAACGCCAGATCATGGCGGCAGCGGCGTGACACGTAGGCTTGAGTCATGACTGGGACGAAGCGTTATCCGCCCGCCCTCCCCCACTTCGATTCGGTGAAGGAGGAGCGCCTGCATCGCAAGCAGCGGTTGGCGGCGTCGTTCCGGTTATTCAGCCGCTTCGGCTTCGACGAGGGTGTCGCCGGCCACATCACCGCACGCGATCCCGAGCGTCTCGACCACTTCTGGGTCAACCCCTTCGCCATGCACTTCGGGCAGATCCGCGTGTCGGATCTCATCCTTGTCAACGACGCCGGCGAGGTCGTCGAGGGCGAGCACGAAGTCAACCGCGCCGCGTTCTGCATCCACTCGCAGGTCCACGCGGCCCGACCCGACGTCGTCAGTGCCGCGCATGCGCATTCGCTCTACGGCAAGACGTGGTCGAGCTTGGCCCGGCGTCTCGACCCTCTCACGCAGGACGCGTGCGCGTTCTACAACGACCACACGCTCTACGACGATTTCGGCGGCGTCGTGCTCGACACCGAGGAGGGCAAGCGCATCGCCCATGCACTGGGTGACGCCAAGGCGGTCATCCTGCGCAACCACGGTCTGCTCACTGTGAGCGACACCGTCGACGCCGCCGCCTGGTGGTTCATCACCATGGAGCGCACGTGCCAGTCGCAACTACTGGCCGAGGCCGCCGGCACGCCCATGCCGATCGACGACGAGCAGGCCACGATCACCGCCGGCCAGGTCGGTCACCCGCTGGCCGGCTGGCTCAGTTTCCAACCGCTGTACGAACGCATCGTGCGGGAGCAGCCCGACCTGCTCGACTGAGCAGCGAGCACCGTCAGCGGTGACCTTTCGCGACCGCCACGACGCCGGGATCGCGCTCGCTCACGAGGTCGCGACTCGCGTGAATGTCGACGACGAGGTGATCGTGCTGGCGCTTGCCCGCGGTGGCGTACCCGTCGCGGTCGAGGTCGCCGAAGCGCTGGCCGCCCCGCTTGACGTGTTCGTTGTGCGCAAGCTGGGTGTCCCCGGCCATGAGGAGCTGGCGATGGGCGCAATCGCCGCCGGCGGCGTCACGGTGCTCAACCGCCGCGTTGTCGACGGACTCGCCATTTCGCCAAGCGACGTCGAGGCCGCGGTCGAGCGTGAGCGGGCCGAGGTGGACCGGCGCGTCCGGGCCTACCGCGGCGATCGGCCTCCGCCCGATGTACACGGTCGAACCGTTGTGCTCGTCGACGACGGGCTGGCGACCGGCTCGACGATGCGGGCGGCGATCGACGCCGTGCGCCAGCAGGAGCCGGCGCGGATCGTCGTCGCGGTGCCGGTGGCCAGCCCGACGACGGTCGAGGAGTTCCGCTCGCTCGCCGATGAGATCGTCGTCGTCGAGACGCCGCCGGCGTTCTACGCCGTCGGCCAGGCATACGAGGACTTCACGCAGACGACCGACGATGAGGTACGCGACCTACTGTCGAGCCATGGCAGCGATCACTGAGCTCTGGCGTTACCCCGTCAAGTCGATGCAGGGCGAGCGGGTCGACGCCGTCGTTGTCAACGAACGCGGCGTGGTCGGCGATCGCCGGTTCGCCCTGCTCGACGACGAGGGTGTCGTTGTAAGTGCCAAGCACCCGCGCAAGTGGGGAGACGTGTTGCGTTATCAAGCCCGGCTGATCGACGCCGATATCGTCGAGATTGCCGGTCCCGACGGGACCGTCGTCCGTAGCAACGACCCGGAAGTCGACGCGGTGCTGTCGCAGAGTCTCGGTCGCACCGTGACGTTGATTGCCACGCCGCCTGACGGGGCGCGCTACGAGATGCTGTTCCTCGACGTCGAAGGCGTGGCCCCCGCCGATGCCATCGCCGCGACCCGCACCGGCGATGAGGAGGACGGAACGATGACCGCGCAGTCGCTCGGTATGGCCGCCCCCGGCACGTTTGTCGACGTCGCTCCACTACATCTCCTCACGACGGCGACGCTCGCTCGGCTGAGCACCGACGTCCGGCGGCTGCGCCCAAACGTGCTCATCGACTGCGACGACGACGCCTTCGGCGAGAACGGCTGGTCAGGTCGCACCATCGAGCTTGGCGCTGACGTGCGCGCCACCGGACTATTGCCGACGATGCGCTGCGTGATGACCACCCTCGCCCAGCCGGGCTTGCCGCGTGACCGCGGCGTCCTCCAGACCCTGGCCCGGGATAATCGGGTGGAGATCCCCGGCCTCGGCACGTGGGCCTGCGCCGGCGCGTACTGCACCGTTGCCGCCGCCGGAAAGGTCGCCGTCGGGGACGCCGTCGACGTCTCTTGACCGACCGGTCAAGCTCAGGTAGCAACAGGGCCATGGACTGGCCCCTTCGCTTCGGCATCTTCCTCGCGCCGTTTCATCCCGTCGGGCAGAACCCCACGCTCGCCCTCGAGCGTGACCTCGAGCTGATTGTCCGGCTCGACGCGCTGGGTTTCCACGAGGCGTGGGTCGGCGAGCACCACTCCGCCGGCTACGAGATCATCGCCTCGCCCGAGGTGTTCATCGCCACCGCGGCGGAGCGCACCAAGAACATCCGTTTCGGCACCGGCGTCAGCTCGCTCCCCTACCACCACCCGCTGATGCTGGCCGACCGCATGGTGCTGCTCGACCACCTGACGCGCGGACGGGTCATGCTGGGCTGCGGACCGGGCGCGCTGCCGTCCGACGCCTACATGATGGGTATCGACACGCAGGAACAGCGCCACATGATGGAAGAGTCGCTCGAGGCGATCATCGCGCTCCTCGACGGGAGTGAGCGCGTCACGCGTGAAGCGAGTTGGTTCACGCTGCGCGACGCCGAGCTTCAGCTCCGCCCGTATTCTGAGCAGTTCGAGATCGCCGTGGCCGCGCAAATTTCGCCCGCCGGTCCGCGCGCCGCCGGCCGTTTCGGTCTCGGCCTGCTGTCGATCGGCGCGACCTCCGTCGGTGGCTTCGACATCCTCGGCTCGCACTGGGACGTGATGGAGGACCGGGCCACCGAGTTCGGTACCGCGGTCGACCGGTGCAAATGGCGGCTGGTCGGTCCGATGCACATCGCCGAGACCGAGGAGCAGGCGCGCGAGGACGTCCAGTTCGGTCTGCCCGAGTGGGTCGACTACTTCTCACGCGTCGCCGCTCTGCCGCTCGCACCCGAGGGCGACAACGTCGACCTGGTCGACGCGCTCAACGCGTCGGGCTTCGCCACGATCGGCACCCC
>JACDEA010000164.1 GCA_013816725.1 Actinomycetota bacterium | reverse complement strand
ACGCCGCAGGGATGGGCACGAGCGCGGGCCGCCGTTGCGGCGCGGCCGCCTGAACGGCGGGGATGTGGGGCAGCAGCAACCGGCGGGCCAACCCGGGCACCTCGTCGAGCGCGCCCATGAACTCGCGACGGCCCATGACGAGGAGCGTGACGTCGCACGCCGCGGTGATGGTGGCGGGCGACGCTTCGTTGCGCACGACCTCGAGTTCGTTGATCGGCTCGCCAGCGGCCACGAAGCCGACCCAGTCGCCGTCGACGCTCACGGCCACTTCGCCCTCGATCACCGCGTAGAACCATCTGGCCGCGTCGCCTTCGCGTGTCAAGACGGCGCCGGCCGGCAACGTGACGATGTCGGCGTGGCGCCGGATCGTCGCCCGCTCCTGTTTCGTGCACGCCCGCAACCACTTCACGTCGCCCAGCTCGTCCTTGATCACCGGAAGCCTCCTTGTCGGCACGGGAGGGAACCTACGGAATCGTGTCGAATCGGTCATCGGCCCCGCGCACGGTTCGCGTCACCGCCGGGATGGTGGTCGCGCCTCCCCCCGGCGGAGGAGATGGCTACCGGGAGGTGACGCCAGTCACGGCGACGGCCGAGCCGTTCGGCCGGGTCGCTGGTAGAACCGCGCGTAGTCGGGCGCGTCCGGCGGCGCGCCGTAACGCGTCTCGATGTCGACCACACCGGTCCACGCCGGCAGCGCCAGGTCGACCTCGTCGTCGAGCGGCCCGCCGGTGCGGACTTTCACGGACACCTCCTCAAGGGGAAGGGCCAGCACCAGCGTGGCCTTCAGTTCCTTGTCCGAGGCAGCGCGCGCGTCGGCGCTACGGCCCGGCACGATGTGCTCCACGATCACGTCGAGCGCGCGCCGCTTGTCGTCGAGGTCGGTGATCGCCGTGGCCGTGCCGAACGCGACGACACAGCGGTAGTTGACGGAGTGGTGGAACGCCGACTTGGCCAGGACCAGCCCGTCGACCAGCGTGACCGTCGCGCACAGCGGCGTGGCCGCGCCCAGCGTCCGCAGCATGCGACTGGCCGGGCTGCCGTGGATCAACAGGCGCTCACCGTCGCGGGCAAAGTTCGTGGGGATGGCGACGGGGTGGCCGTCGTCGCCCACGAAGGCGATGTGGCACACGAACGCCTCATCGAGGATGGCATGGGCTGCGGCGCGGTCATAGATCGCCCGCGCCGGCAGGCGACGAACTTCGGTCCTCGAGGTCACCTCGAACATCTCGCGCATGCGTCATTCTTCCGCGGCGGCGCCCGCTTCTCATCGAATTGTGCGGGATGCGAAGCGGAACGGGTACCGTCTGGGCGTCTGCTACCCGGCAGCGAAGTCGGTGTGAACCCGACGCTGTCCCGCAACTGTGGTCCTCCCATCCGTCGGAACGTCGGCGGTGTGAGGCGAGCCAGGTCGCCTGCCGGGTTGGCGTGACGAACCAGCCTCGAGGAAGGGCAGGGTTCGCACGACCAGGGGCCTCCCTGGCGTCGAGCATCCCGGAACTCGACAGACAGGAGGACCAACCGTTGAACGTACGCAAAGTCGTCGCCGGCCTGGCCGTCGCGACAACCCTCGCTCTGGCCGCATGCGGCAACGACTCGAACCCATCGGCGGGCAAGACCACCACGACGGCGAGCACGCCGGCGCTGAAGCGCGTCGTGTCGATGTCGGCGACGGCCACCGAGATGCTGTTCGCCATCGGCGCCGACAAGCAGGTCGTCGCCGTCGATGACCAGTCGAACTATCCGGCGCGGGTGCCCAAGACGGGGCTGTCGGCCTACCAACCGAGCGTCGAGGCCATCGCCGCCCAGACTCCCGATCTCGTCGTCATCGCCAGCGACACCAAGGGAATCAAAGCGCAGCTCGAGAAGCTGTCGATTCCCGTGCTCATCGAACCGGCGGCCAAGACCCTGAACGACACGTACACCCAGATCACCGACCTCGGCCGGCGGACCGGCCACGCCGACAAGGCCCGAGCGGTGATCTCGCGGATGCGCGACCGGATCGCGACGCTCAAGAAATCGGTGCCCAAGCGCACGCCGACGCCGACCTACTACCACGAGCTGGACAACACGCTGTTCTCGGTGACGTCGAAGACGTTCATCGGTGAGCTGTACGCGCTGGCCGGCCTGGAGAACGTGGCCGATCCGGCCGACGCCAACGGGCAGACGGGCGGCTACCCGCAGTTGTCGGCCGAGTACCTCGTGAAAGCCGATCCCGACCTGATCTTCCTGGCCGACACGAAGTGCTGCGCGCAGAACCGCGACACCGTCGCCGCCCGCCCCGGGTTCGCGGGCCTGAAGGCCGTAAAGAACGGGCATGTGATCGCGCTCGACGACGACATCGCCAGCCGCTGGGGGCCGCGCGTCGTGGACCTGTTCCAGCGCATCATCGACGCGGTGCAGGCTCTGCCGCAGCAATGACGGTCACGGCGGCGCCGGCCGATGCGACGAGCGCGTCAACGCCCGCGCCGGCGCCGCCCGCCCGTCTACGCGTGGCGTGGCTGGTCGCCGGACTCGTCGCCGTGGTGGTCGTCGCCGTGGCCGGGCTCGTCGTCGGTCCCGTCGCGCTGTCACCGGTCGCGGTCCTGCGGGAGCTTGTCGGGTTGCCGACGCGCCTGACCACCCAGCAGGTGGACATCGTCGAGCAGATCAGGCTGCCCCGGGTGATCCTCGGGCTGGCGGTGGGGGGCACCCTGTCGCTGTGCGGTGCCAGCTATCAAGGGGTGTTCCGCAACCCGCTGGCCGATCCCTACTTGCTCGGCGCCGCCGCCGGCGCCGGGCTGGGCGTCACGCTCGTGATCGTCGGCTCGTCGACGGGCGCGGCCACGCCGACGGCGGTACCCATCGCCGCGTTCATCGGCGCGCTCGTCGCGGTGGCCTTGGCCTACGCGCTGGGCAGCTCAGCCGGCGGGCGGGCGTCGACCGCGTCGCTGATCCTGGCCGGCGTCGCCGTCGCCAGTTTCCTGACGGCGTTGCAGACCTACGTGCAGCAGCGCAATCAGGACACGATCCGCGAGGTGTACTCCTGGATCCTCGGGCGGCTGTCGTCGGCCAGCTGGCACGACGTCGGCGTACTGCTCATCTACGCGGCGCCGGCGTGGGTCGTACTGCTCGCCCACCGGCGCGTCCTCGACGTGCTCGCGCTGGGCGACGACGAGGCGACCACGCTCGGCCTGCACGCGCGCCGCAGCCGGTTGGTGGTCATCGTGGCCGCGTCGCTCGGCACCGCGGCGGCGGTATCGGTGTCGGGCCTGATCGCGTTCGTGGGCATCATCGTCCCCCACACCGTTCGCCTGATCGCCGGCCGCAGCCATCGCGTCGTGCTGCCGCTGTCGCTGCTGTTCGGCGCCGCGTTCCTCGCCCTCACCGACCTGCTGGCCCGCACGCTTTCTTCACCGGCCGAGGTCCCGATCGGCGTGGTCACGTCGTTCCTCGGCGCGCCGTTCTTCATCCTCGTGCTGCGCTCGACGCGGCGCTCAGTGGAACCGTGATCAAGTGCGCGGGCGTCACCGTCACGTTGGGCGACCGCAACGTGCTCGACGGCGTCGACCTGCACGTCGGCCGGGGCGAGTGGGTCACGATCGTGGGCGCCAACGGCGCGGGCAAGACCACACTCCTGCGGTACATCGCCGGCCTCGTCGCCAGCCCTGGCGAGCTACACCTCGACGGTCGACCGGCGCCCTCGTACTCGCGCCGCGACAGGGCCAGGTTGGTCGCCTTCGTTCCGCAGGCACCGGTCATCCCCGACGGCATGCGCGTGCTCGACTACGTCCTCCTCGGCCGCACCCCGCACATCGCCGCGTTGGCGGTCGAGAGCAGGCGCGACGTCGCCGCGGTCCACGAGGTCCTCGACCGCCTCGATCTCGTCGCCTTCGCCGAACGGGTGGTGACCACGCTTTCGGGGGGCGAGCGCCAGCGCGTGCTCATCGCCCGGGCGCTGGCGCAAGGGTCGCCCATCGTGTTGCTCGACGAGCCGACGACGGCGCTCGACGTCGGCCATCAGCAACAGGTCCTCGAACTGGTCGACCGCCTCCGGCGGGACCATCAACTCACGGTGGTGACGACGATGCACGACCTCACGCTGGCCGGCCAGTACGCCGAGCGCCTGGTGCTGCTCGACCGCGGCGAGATCGCGGTCGAAGGCCCGGCCGGCGACGTCCTGACCGAGGCCAACCTGGCCCGCTACTACGACGCCAGGGTGCGCATCATCAACGACGGAGGACGGCCGATCGTGGTCCCCTTGCGCGAGCCGGGGTCATGAGCGACCCCACCGAAATCCCGACCGACCACGCCAACCCGGCCCGGCGACGGGCCGAGAGCGTCGTGATCGTCAACACCGGCGACGGCAAGGGGAAGTCCACCGCGGCGTTCGGCGTCGTCGTGCGAGCCGTCGCCCGCGGCTGGCGGGTCGCCGTGGTGCAGTTCATCAAGTCGGGCAACTGGAACGTGGGCGAGGAAGCGGTCTGCCGCGATCGCCTCGGCGTGGACTGGTGGGCGCTGGGCGAGGGGTTCACGTGGGACTCCACCGACCTCACCCGCGACCAGGCGGTGGCCCAGGCGGCATGGGCCCACGCCGCCGCGGTTGTCGGCGCCGGTGAGCACCGACTCGTCGTGCTCGACGAGATCACGTACCCGATGAACTGGGGCTGGATCGACACCGACGCGGTGGTTGCCGCCATCGCCGCCCGGCCCGCCGCGGTCAACCTCGTGTGCACCGGGCGCGATGCGCCGGGCGCGCTCGTCGACGTGGCCGACACCGTCACCGAGATGCGCAAGCTCAAGCACGCGTATGACACCGGCGTGCTGGCCAAGAAGGGCATCGACTACTGATGGCCCGCGTGCTGATCGTCGGTGGGATCCGATCGGGCAAATCACGTCACGCCGAGGGCCTCCTCGCCGGTGAACCGGCGGTCACATATGTCGCCACAGGTGGCGACGACCCAACCGATGACGAATGGACCGCGCGCGTTGCCGCGCACCGCGCCCGGCGCCCTGGTCACTGGACGACGGTCGAGACGCTCGACGTCGCACCGATGCTGCGAACAACCCGTGCCGGCGATGCGCCGCTGCTCCTCGACTGCGTCAACGCGTGGCTGGCCGGAGCGATGCGTGAGGCGGGTTGCTGGACCGATCCGCCCGACGACAGTGCACCGAAGCGGCTCGCCTACGCGGTCGACGATCTCGTCGACGCGTGGTCGCAATCGACCGCGCGCGCGGTGGCGGTCACCAACGAGGTGGGTCTGTCGCTGGTGCCCTTGACGAGGGCGGGGCGCTGGTTCGCCGAGGAGTTGGGCGTGCTCAACGCGCGGCTGGCGGCGGCGGCCGACGAGGTGTGGCAGGTCAGCGTCGGCATCCCGCACCGCCTCCGGTGAGTTGATGCGCCGGGCCCTGGCGTTCCTCACGCCCCTTGGCGGTGCCGCGCCGCCCGACGCCCGCACGCTGAGTTGGTTTCCGATCGCCGGCGCGCTCATCGGCGCGGCCGTCGGTGGCGTGTGGTGGGCGGGCGCGCAGATATGGCCGGCCGCGCTCGCCGCCGCCGTCGCCGTAACCGCCGACCTGGCCCTGACCGGGCTGCTCCATTTCGACGGTCTCGTCGATTCAGCCGACGGACTGCTACCGCACCTCTCGCGAGATCGCCGGCTGGAAGTGATGGCCGAACCGACGGTCGGCGCGTTCGCGGTCGCGGTCGGCACGGTGGCGCTCCTACTCCGCGTGGCCGCGTTCGCCGCGCTGTCCCCCAACGTCATGCTCGTCGCCGCGGTGTGGTGCGCGTCGCGCACCGCGATGGCTGTTGCAA
>JACDEA010000163.1 GCA_013816725.1 Actinomycetota bacterium | reverse complement strand
CTCCTGGGCCGCTCGGGGTGCCTACGGGTCTGAATGCTTTTGGAGGTCCCGAGAATGGCCGGAATGGGTCCTCCGCCGAAGCCGGCGTCACAGCGGCGCCGTACGAACGCCGACTCGCTGTCACCAACTCGAGTCCTACCCCGGTCGGGTCGCTCGGGCCCACCACCCGAGTGGCCGCTCGGTAAGGGCTCCGCGGGCGAGCACCGGATCTGGGCCGACCTCTGGGCTACGCCGCAAGCCGCAGCCTGGGAGGAAGTTGCCGGGATCCGATCGGTGGCCCGATACGTCCGCCTCCTGGTCAAGGCCGAGAAGCCCAACGCCCCGGCCGCGATCTGCGGTGAGGTCCGGCAGATGGAGGACCGCCTCGGGCTAACGCCGATGGCGATGCTGCGGCTCCGCTGGACCGTCGAGTCCGCGGAAGACGCCGAACCCGGCCTGGTCATCGTCCCTGATGTCGCCGACCGTTGGAAGCAAGCCGGCGCCGAATGACCTTCGCCCCGGCTTGGCCCGGGCAAGCGTGCTCGCTCGGATACACGATCGGCCCGCTCATCGAGGCAGATCTCGGCATCGAGCTCACCAAGGAGCAGGCCGGTCGAGTCATCGACTATTGGCGGATCGACCCGCACACCGGCGGCCGCCTCGTTCGTCGCGCGGCACTACGGCGGCCCAAGGGCGCGGGCAAGAGCCCCGAGGCCGGCTACTGCGGCTACGCCGATCTCGTCCTTCCGACGCAGTTCTCGCATTTCGAGTCCGGCCAACCGGTTGGGGTCCCGCACTCCGACCCGTGGATCCAGTTCGCGGCGGTCTCTGAGGACCAGACCGACAACGTCATGGTCTGGCTGTTCGACATCCTCAGCGAGCGCGAGGACACGTGCCGACTGCGCGGCATCGACCTCGGCCGGACGCGGATCTACCTCTTCAACCGACCGGGCCGCATCGAGCCAGTGACTGCGGCGGCCGGATCACGCGAGGGCCAGCGCATCACATTCGCTGCGCTCGACCAGACCGAGGCGTGGATGAAGGAAAACGGCGGCCTCCGCCTCGCCGCGACGCTGCGCCGGAACGTCGGCAAGATGAACGGCTGGTCGCTCGAGCTGCAGAACGCGCCCAGCCAGGGAGATGGCTCCGTCGCCGATATGACGGGCCGGGCCTCAGCGCAACGCGCGCGCGGCGTGCTGTTCGACACCCGCGAACCGCCAGGCGCCGACAGCGTCGACCTGGCCGACACCGCTGCGGTGCGGCTGATGCTCGAGTTCGCTTACGGCGAAGCAGCTCGGTGGGTCAATATCGAGCGCATCGTCGAGGAGGTCCAGGATCCCGATACCGACCCATCCGACGCGCGCCGGTACTACCTGAACGTCGCCGCACCCCCGTCGGGTTGGGCCTTCGACCGCAAGCAGTGGAAGGCGCTCGCGCGGTCGACCAAGTTCACCGACGGGTTGATGGTCCTCGGCATCAAGGGCGCCCGGTTCTCCGGCGCACTCGGCATTGTCGCCACTGACGTCGCCACCGGCCATCAGATGACCGTCGGTATCTGGGAGCGCCCGGCGGGTGCCCCAAACGATTATGAGCACCCCCTGGCGGAGGTCGACGCCGCAGTCGTCGAGTTCTTCAGCCAGTTCGACGTGTGGCGCGCCTATGTCGATACCCAAACGATCGAGCATCTTGTCGACGGCTGGATCGCCCGCTTCGGTGACAAGCAGGTCATTCCGTGGATGACAAACCGGCCCCGTGCCATGGCCTTTGCGGTGCGTGCGTACCGCAACGCCATTGTGGGCGGCGACCTGAGCCACGACGGCGACGAGACACTGACACGGCATGTGATGTCATCGCGACGCCGGCCCGTGAATGTCAAGGACGACGATGGACGCCAGATGTTCGTCATCGACTGGGAACACGAGGGCTCGCCGGCCGGCGCCATCGCCGGGGTGCTGTCCTGGGAAGCGCGCGGCGATGCGATTGCGGCTGGTGAGCTCCACGGAGGAAGTGTGTACGAGGAGCGAGGATTGCTGACGCCGTGAAGCGACTCATCCGCCAGCGGGAACGCCGCAGGGTGGTGGCCACCCTCAAGAGCGGCTCGGCGTTCTACGGAGTGCTCTACGCAACTGACCCCGAGGCGTTCGTGCTTCGAGACGCCACGGCCCACCAACCAGGACAGGAACCTGTCGCCGTTGACGGCGAAGTGCTGATCCTGCGGGCCGACCTGGACTATCTGCAGTTGCCGTAGGAGGCCCACCGCATGGCGATTCTGAGTGGTGGCGAACTCGTCCTCGCGGAAACGACCCCCAGCTTCTTTGTAAACACGTACCGAGGCCGCACTGGTGAGAACCTCATCGGCCAGTTCTCCACCTACGGCGCCATCTACCGCGCACAGATATGGGTCGCAGCGGTAGTCGACAAGCTGGCGATGAACACCGCACGCCTGCCGCTGCAGGTGTTCCGGCGTGTCGAGGACGGCCGTGAGCAGATGCGGGACTCTTCCTACGCACAACTCCTGAGCCGGCCCAACGCCAAGCACGACTCGTTCTTCTTCTGGCTCTGGACCGTCTCAACGCTCAACGTCTACGGCGAAGCCATCTGGCTCAAGCTGCGCGGCCGCGACGGCAAGCCCGCCGAGCTCTGGCCGCTGCACCCGTCCAACGTCGTCATCCGCAAGGAAGATGACGTGCTGACGTACTTCCTCTACCACCACCTCGGCGGCGACCCGGCATATGCCGTTTCGGCCGAGGACGTGGTGCACTTCAAGCGCTACAACCCCGACACGACGCTGCGGGGAATGTCGGCACTCGAGCCGCTCCGCCAGACACTCGCCAACGAGGACGCCGCCCGCCGCGCCACTTCGAGCTTCTGGAAGAACGGGGCCCGCCCCGGTGTCGCGCTCACGCACCCGAAGAAGCTCTCCACGCCCGCCGCCGAACGCCTACGCGCCGATTGGGACGCGCTTCATGCCGGCCCCGACGCCACCGGGAACACGGCGGTGCTCGAGGAGGGTATGACGCCTCAGATCATCCCGCTCAACCTCGAAGAAGCGCAGTACATCGATACGCGCAAGCTCAACCGCGAGGAAGTCTGCGGCGCCTACGACATTCCGCCTCCCGTCGTCCACATTCTCGACCGGGCCACGTTCTCGAACATCACCGAGCAGATGCGGTCGATGTACCGGGACACGATGGCACCACGGCTCGAGATGGTCGAGGCGGTCATCGACCACCAACTACGGCCGGAGTTCGAGGACACCACGGTTAAGGCCAAGTTCCTTCTCGACGACGTGTTGCGCGGCGACTTCGAGGTACGCGCCGACGCCTACCAGAAGGCCATCAACTCAGGCTGGATGCAGCCGTCCGAGGTCCGGACGCTTGAGAACCTGACGCCGGCCAAGGGCGCCGACCGACTGTTCGTCAACTCCACGCTCGTCCCCATTGACGTGGCCGCGTCGCGCATGTCTCCGAACCCATCTGCACTCGAGGCAGGCAAGCCAGCAGAGCCACCGATGCCGCCGCCAAAGGCGGCGTTCACGGACGCCGAAGTCCGCACGCTCATGGGTCGTCTCAGTCGTGTCGGTTCGTTGGCGGATGTTTCGCTCGATGCTCTCACGAAGGACCTCAACGGCTCGAGCGAGTTGGTTGAGGCGTCGTGGGCCACCGCCGTGGCCGCCCGGGAATCGGTGCCGCAGTTCCGCCAACGACTGAAGTCGCTCGGCCAGAAGCCAGGAGAACCCGCATGAACAAGTCCTTCGCGTTCGCCGAAGTAAAGGCGCTATCGACCGACGACCCCAACGGCGAGTTCGAGGCGATCCTCTCGGCTCCGACAAAGGACCGTGATGGCGAGGTGGTAGCCGCCGGGGCGTTCGACCCGCTGCCGGATCACATCACCATCGACCTCGACCACGAGCTGACGGCGCGTTCGACGGTAGGAAGCGGAACGCCCTTCTACGACGGCGACCTGCTGAAAATCCGCGGCACGTTCGCGTCCGACCCCGAAGCGCAGGTCATCCGTTCGCGCGTGGCCGAGGGACATATCCGCACGATGAGCGTTGCATTCATGGGAGCGCAGAAGGAACCAGTGGCGGGCACGCCGACCATCACCAAGGCCGAGCTCCTCAACGCCGCCTTCGTGGCTGTGCCGTCCAACCGGGAGGCGGCCGTGCTGATGGCCAAGGACTTCAAGGCCGGCTCCCGCAACTCCACGTCCGACGCCGCGCGGCTCCAACAGATCCACGACATGGCCGTCGAAAACGGTGCTACCTGTTCGGCGAAGTCGCTGTCACCCTCGGCCACAAACGTCACGCCTGATGACGACGAGACCACGCCGGTCGAGACCGACCAGGCAGTGACGCTCAGCACCGAAAGTTCTGAACCGGAAGATGCCGCCACCGCCGCCGCCACCGCCGCCGTCGTCGCCGCAGACTCCGAGGACGGAGAAGAGCTCGCACTGCGAGCTCGCGCGCTGTCGATGTTGGCAGCGACCTAACCCAAACCCACCGCCGCGCGGTCCCACGACTAGCCGCGCCGCCCACTCAAGGAGCTATTTAGTGCCCCCCATCTCAGAGCTCAAAGAGCAGCTGCGCGACCTTTCGACGAAGGCGCTTGCCGTCGTCGAGGACGCAGACCGCCCGACATCCGAGAAGCGCGAGGAACTCGACAAGATCGAGGCTGACATCAAGTCCGTCTCGGAGCGCATCACCGACCAGGAGTACCTCGCCGAGAAGCGCAAGGCGTTTCAGCCCGAAGCCGGCAGCGAAGCCGTCGCCGACGAGCAGACCGCACCGACCGCTACCGCATCCCGCAGCATGGCCAAGTCGATCGGCCAGCAGTTTGTCGAGCACGACGGCTACAAGAACGTCCTCGGCCTCATCGGCAAGGGCAAGATCGAGTCCGGTCCCATCGAGTTGAAGGCGACCGTCTCTGAGGGTGTCTCCGGCATCGTCCAGCCCGAGGTTCAGCCCGGTTTCCTGCCGATCCTGTTTCAGAGGCTCACGGTTGCGGACCTGATGCCCAACGGCGCCACCAACTCGAACACGGTTCGGTACCTGAAGGAGACCATCGCCACCAACGCCGCGGCGGCTGTCGCAGAGGGCGGTGCCAAGCCGGCGTCCGACCTGCAGTTCGCTCAGGTCGACGAGCCGGTGCGCAAGATCGCCACCGTCATCAAGGTCACCGACGAGATGCTCGAGGACCAGGCGCAGATCCGGTCATACATCGACGGACGTCTCGCGCTCTTTGTGCAGATCGCCGAAGAGGCGCAGCTGACCTCCGGCTCCGGTGTGGCGCCGCAGCTCACCGGCATCCTCAACCGTTCGGGCCTCACCGCAGCGCAGGCGGTCGGCGCCGACACACGGCTCGACGCGATCTACAAGGAGATCACCAAGGTCCGTGTCGCCTCGTTCCTCGAGCCCGACTCGATTGTGATGCACCCCACGGACTGGCAGACGATCCGTCTGCTGAAGGACGCCAACAACCAGTACTACGCCGGCGGTCCCTTCAACTACGGCCCCTACGGCGTCGGGACCAACCCGTCGTACAACACGATCACTCGCAGCGTCCCCACGGACACCCTGTGGGGCCTTCGCGTTGTTGTCACCACCGCCATCACGGCCGGCACCGCGCTGCTGGGTGCGTTCATGACTGCGGCTCAGATATTCCGCCGCAGCGGCCTCGTGGTCGAGATGACCAACTCCAACGAGGACGACTTCAAGAACAACCTCGTCGCAATCCGCGCAGAGGAGCGTCTCGCTCTGGCCGTCTATCGCGCAGCGGCGTTCGGGACTGTCACCGGCCTCTAGGCCGTGTTCAGGCG
>JACDEA010000162.1 GCA_013816725.1 Actinomycetota bacterium | reverse complement strand
GGCATGAAGCACGCGGTGAACGACCTCGGATACGTCACCGACGCACGCCGCCGGCTCGGTGACACATTCCGCATCTTCGTCGGGCTCGAGGAGCTGAGCCTCCCCATGCTTGCGGTGGGTGCCACAGGAATGATGAACGCCGTGGCCAACGTCGCACCCGCCGAGGTCGCGGCGCTGTACGAAGCAATCGCGAGCGGCGACCTCGACGGAGCGCTCAAGCGGCACGACGCGCTGTTCGAGCTGAACCGCGCCATCTTCTGGGACACCAACCCGACGCCGATCAAATACCTCATGCGCCGCCTCGGGCTGCTGCCCACCAACGAGCACCGGTTGCCGATGATGCCGGCGACGCCCGAGCTCGAAGCGCGCCTTGACGCACTCATCGAGAGAACGGGGCTCGGCGCATGAAGCCGCAGGTACTCGACCGCCGATCCGCGTCTACGACGACCTCCGTGTAGCCGGTGGTGCAGGGCGCTGTCCCAGCTCATGCCGACGATCAGGCCCAGGCGCAGCGCCGCGACCACTCTCCGTCGCCGGCTTCCGCCACGACCGGCGCGGTTGTTCTTTTCACGTGATGTCTCGGCGTTGGATGAGTGCGATTCCCGCCGCGCCGAAGGCAAAGGCGTACGCCGCGAACAGCAGGCCGGCGGCCCACGCGGGCAGCAGCTTGACGTCGTTGACGGCGGCGTAGGTGAGGGCGGTGGCGGCGCCGCCCGGCAGCCATCGACCAAGCGTTGGAACGAGCGAGACTACGAGTCCCTCGACGACGAGGGTCCAGACGAGGGCGACGCCCTGGGCGGTCGTCTGGTTGCGGATCATGGTCGCCAGCCCGACGCCGATCGGTGCGTAGAGGCACGTGGCGACGAAGCCGCCGAGCAGCACCAGCACTACATCGCTGCCGAGGAGGTCAACGTGCACGTCTTTGGCGGCGAGCCAGGGGATCACGATCGCGAGGGTGAGAACGGAGGACACCACGGCGACGGCCGCGCCGGCGATGGTCGCCGCGATGAGCTTGGCGCCCACCACACGCTTGCGATCGGGCGTCACGAGGAACGTCGCCGTCGCTGTCCCGTGACGGTGCTCGCCGGCCATCAACAGGATGCCGATGAGGAGGACGACGACGGTCCCGGCCGACGATGCCGACAGCACGTGGCGAACCCCTTCGTGTGTTTCGAAGGCCGGTGTCCCGCCCGGTTTGCCGGCGGTCAGGACCGCCACCGCGATCGTGAGGGGGATGAACGCGAGGGCGGCGAGCGCGGTCGCCGCGAACACGCGGGTGGTGCGCATCTTGAGGAGCTCGGCGCGAACGAGCTGGTTCATCGGGCTTCCTTCGGGTCGGCGGTGAGGGCGAGGAAGAGCTCCTCGAGGTCGAAGTGCCGGGCGGTCATCTCGAAGACGGTCACGCCTGCGCCGGCGGCGATGAGGCCGACGGCCTCGCTCGTGGTTTCCAGGGCGACAACGGTGTCGGGTGACCTGAGTTCGGCGCCGGTGCCCGCGGCCACGAGGGCGTCGCGCAACACTGTGGCCTCGGGGGATCGCACCGATACCCCGGGCTGGGCCTGGTCGGCGAGGTCGGCGAGCGACGACTGGATGATCAGGCGCCCGTCGGCGATGATCACAACGTCGTCGACCGTCTGCGCCACCTCGGCGAGGAGGTGGCTCGACACGAGGACGGTGTTGCCCTGGTCGGCGTAGGACCGGAGAAACAGGCGCAGCCAGCGAACGCCCTCGGGGTCGAGCCCGTTGGCCGGCTCGTCCAGGACGAGGACTTCGGGCCGGCCGAGCAGCGCCGCCGCGAGGCCGAGCCGCTGGCGCATCCCGAGCGAGAACCCCTTCACCCGCCGGCCGCCGACCTGGCTCAGCCCGACCTCCTCGAGCACGGTGTCGGCGCGCTCGGCCGGTAGGCCTGCCGCCGCACACAGCACCCGCAGGTGATCTCGGGCACGGCGGCCTGGATGGAACCCGGTCGAGTCGAGCACTGCGCCGACCGTGAGGGTCGGGTGTGGGAGCTGCACATAGGGCACCCCGCCGATGGTGGCCGAGCCTTCGCTGGGCTGCACGAGTCCGAGCAACATCCGCAACGTCGTCGTCTTGCCGGCGCCGTTGCGGCCGAGGAACCCGGTCACGTGACCTTGTTCGACGGTGAAGCTGAGGTCGTCGACGGCAACCACGTCGCCGAAGCGCTTGGTCAGGCCGTCGACGGAGATGGAGGGCGCGGTTTGAGAAGGCATCTGGGGTTGAGCCGATCTGGGCGTGAGGTTGGGTGAGGGGCCCCGGCCTCTGTCGGTGCCGATGTGTGGAAGGTACAACCATCTGGCTCATTTCGCAACGGTTAGTAGCGAAATAACGGGACGAACGAGCGTTCATTGATGGCAGACATGTGGCTGAGTCGCTACCGTTCGGATCGGTATGACTCGCCCTCGCAGCGTGAGTGCCCGCAACAAGCTCGTCGCCGCCGCCGCGGAGATCCTGCTTCATGAGGGCGTGGGCGCCATCACCGCCGAGCAGGTGGCTCGTCGATCGGGCGTGGCCAAGACCACGTTGTACCGACACTTCGGCACGACGGACGCCTTGGTGTTCGCCGTGGTCGAGGCGAACGTGGCGGCGATCAAGCCGCCCGACACGGGAACGCTTCGGGGCGACCTCGCCGAGATCCACCGGGGTTACCTCGACGTGGCGATCGTGCAGCAGAGTCGGGAGCTGTTCGTGTGGATGGTGGCGCGATCGATCGAGGACCCAGCCAACCGGGAGCTGTTTCGCCGGGCCCGCGTCCAACCGCGCGGCCCGACCGTGCTGGCGCTCCAGCGAGCGATCGCTCGTGGCGAGATCGATCCCGACGTTGATGTCGAGATGGCGATGCACCTGATCCAGGGACCGCTCATCTCAATGCGCATCGTCGACAACAGCGAGGTGAGCGAGCGGGACCTGGACACGATGCTCGACATGACCGTCCGGGCGCTCGGAGCCGGCCACCTTTAGGTTTCTGCGTTGCGGATCGTGGGGGCTGCACCATGAGGCGCCTCGTGCTCGTCGGCGACCGACACGACGCCGTGGGCATTGACGCCTGTCCGAACACGGATGCCAAGAAGCCGCCCCGCGCGTCGCCATCGGTCCGCGTCGTCGACGTCGCTCACCTTTTCCGGAAGATCTGCTGGCGGTCGCGCAACGTCGGCACGAGCTCGTGCGCGAACTGCTCGACTCGCTGCTTCTCGATGTCCACGACTCTGCCCATCGAGCGCTTCCCTGCTTCCGGTTGCAATCCGTTTGCAAATGGCCACCGGCAGCCGACTACGACGGCAAGCCGACGCGGCCTGCGAAGCTCTACCTGCGGTTACGCAGCGCGCTCGGCGGGATTCGAACCCACAACCTTCTGATCCGTAGTCAGATGCTCTATCCGTTGAGCTACGAGCGCTGGGTTTGATGCCCTGACCTGCGGCCCTGCGTCCACCGGCCAGTTGCCGTCGACGGCAATCGCTCCAACAGCAGCGATGCAGCGAACCGTCGGGGCGGGCGCCAGTGTAACGGCGCTGGCGAACTGCTCCCCTCCTGCAACGCCACCACGTGCCGCGAACCTGAGACCGGGGTAGCCAGAGAGTTGAGGATCCCTCAGCGCCGGCCGGCCAGGTGGAGGAGGTGGCGCAGAGGCGAGCTGTCGGACGGCAACTCGCCGGCAGGCGCGGCGAAGTAGCCCTTAGGCCGCAGCGTGTCGATGAAGCCGGTACAGGTCAACGCGTATTCGACGAGATCAGCGTCGAGTTGCTCGTCCGCGTCGAGGGCCTTGGCAAGGTCCCAGGCGTGCACGGTGATATCGAGGACTCGCATATCGGCGAGTTCGGCGCCGGTCCGATCGCCGGCGGGATGATGGCCGACGCGCGACATCGAACCCTCCTCGCCAAAGACGCCCAGCAACTGCGACGCCGTTTCCAGAAAGGAGCCGACGGCGTCGACGCCGAGATGGTCGGCGCTCCGCGTGGCATCGACCTCAGCCGCAGAGGCACCACGAAGCAGCATCTTGTAGCGACGGTTACCACCTATGACGTGATTGACCAGGGCTCGCACGTCCCACGCGTCGCACGGCGTCAGTCGGCTCCAGTCCTCCGCGCTGACGACTCGCAACCGTCGCACGAACTCCTTGTTCGCCGCCCTCAACGCCTCAACTACGTCCATCACTCACCATCACATCACGCTCGGGGGGTCACACGGCGACTCTCAGCGCCGGTGGAGCCCGTCGAGCACCATGGAGACGATGAAGTCGGCACGCTCGCTTGCGTCGATCGTCAACAAGGTAGGGCTGACGCGCCAAGCCGTGACGGTGGTGCTGGCCGCGTGCTGCGCCTCTCTCGTCGGCGCCAGCGCCAAGGCCGCGCCGGCGACGGTGGCTGTCGAGGTCGACGTCGCCCACCCGCTCGGCGCACTGAACCCTGACCTCGTCGGACTGGGCTGGCACGTGGGCGGAGCGCCGCTCGCCGCCGTCGAGCCGCTTGCTCCCCACTTCATCCGAATCGATGCTTCGCTGCAGGACGTCAGCGTCTCCAAGGGTGCCCCACTGCTCCTCGCGCCGCTGCTCGCACGAATCGCGGCCGTGCGCGGCATCGGAGCTGAGCCGTTGGTGATCCTCTCCTACGTACCGGCGTGGTTGGGCGCGCCCAACGCCGCTGGGCGAGACCCCACGCGGGTTAAACCGGCAGATCTCGACGCGTGGGAGCAGGTCGTGCACGGCGTCGTGCGCGCGCTGGCCACCGCGCCCAAGCCGGCGCGCTGGTTCGAGGCGTGGAATGAGCCCGACGACCCGCTCTTCTGGCAGGACACCCCGGTGGCGTGGGTCGACACGGTCGAGCGAACCGGAAGGGCGGTGGCCGCGGTCGAGTCAGAGACCGGGCTGGATCTTCACTTCGCCGGCCCGGCGACAGCCCTACCCGACCCCATCTTCCTGATGCCGTTCCTACAGCGGTTCCGAGACCCGGCCCTCCCTCTCGACGCGGTCAGCTGGCACTACTACGGCAACTACCCCTTCTTCGGCCCCGACGGCGCCGAGTTCCCGGTGACCGCGCCGATCCAGCCGGTGCTCGGCCAGGAGAACCCGCTCGCGTCGCCGGTAGCGTTCGGGAGCCAGGTCGGCGTCATGCGCAGCTGGGTAGACGCGGGGCTTGCCGGCTCAGGACGCCCGACACCAAGCCTCCTGCTCGACGAGTGGAACCTCTCCGCGGCCGGCTTTGACCATCGTCACGACACGAACGAGGGGGCCGCCTTCGCGTCCGGCGTTCTGGCCGAGATGCAGGCGGCACATCTCGACGCCTCCGCGTTCTTTCGAGCCAACGACACCCAGGGCGTGGTGGGCGAGCACGGCATCGTGAAGGTCGGGGGCGCCCGCAAACCGACGTGGTGGACGTTCTGGCTGTGGCGCCAGATGGCCGCGACGGAGGTCGCAGCCGTCGGCGGCTCCCGGCTCGACGGTCTTTGGGTGGTCGCCACCAAGGACAGCGCGCGGGTGACCGTTGTGCTCTCGTCGTTCTCGGCTTCGTCACCGCAGGCACGGGTGATCGACCTGTCCCTCGCCGGCGTGAGCGCGCCTCCGATCGGGGCCACGGTCCGCAGGATCGACGCGGAGCACCCGAGCGCGGAACTCGACGAGCCGCTCGCGTTGGACGGCGCCCGTGCCCGCGTGGCGCTCCCCCCTCAAGCGGTGGCCTTTGTAACGTTCCGCCTGGCCGCCGCTGGGGTGCGGGCCACGACCGTGCCGCGCACCGACCGTGTGCTCCCCGCGAGCGGCGGTGGCTCGCTCTCCCCAGCGATCCCCCTCGTCGCGC
>JACDEA010000161.1 GCA_013816725.1 Actinomycetota bacterium | reverse complement strand
GGAAAAGGAGGCGTCGTCGGGGATAGACCGCCTCAAGCGATCGATCACCGAAGTGCTCGACGCCATGGGCGACGCGGCGCGCGATCCCGCGGTGCGCGACGACGCCAAGAGCGTGGCGTCGGCGTTTGCAGAAGCGATCGACGCGACCATCGACGAAGCGCGCACCAAGCTCACTTCGAAGCCCGCTGATCCCAAGTAGTCGCTGACGTACAGTCGGATCGTGGCGCGCCCCGATCTGGCCGAACTCGTGCGCCCGGGTCACACGGTCGTCGTCACCTCCGAAGTTCAACGCGGCGTTGTCGACGAAGCCTCCGTGTTGCCCGAGCTGGCCGCCGCCGCCGCACCCGTCGTCGCCGACATCAGCCGCTTGTTGAAGGGCGCTCGGCCTGCCGGCGTCGACGTCGTGCACTGCTTGGCGACCAAGCGGCGCGACGGGCGCGGGTCGAACCGCAACGCCCGCCTGTTCGGCGCGTTGCGCGGCTCACCGCTGGCGCCTGAGGTCGTCCCCGAACTGGGCCCGGATCCCGACGACATCCAGCTTGTCCGCTACCACGGGCTCTCGCCGATGGGCAACACCGATCTCGACCCCGTGCTGCGCAATCTGGGCGCGTCGACGGTGATCGTCACCGGCGTGTCGGTCAACATCGCCATCACCAACCTGACGTTCGACGCGGTCAACGCCGGGTACCAGGTCGTGATCCCACGCGACGCGGTTGCCGGGTTGCCGGCCGACTACGTGGACGCGGTGTTCGCCAACACACTGTCGTTGGTGGCCACGATCACGACCGTCGACGACATCCTCGCCACGTGGACCTGACCGACTCGGCCGTTGAGGCCGCGTTCCGGGCCGAGGTCCGAGCCTGGCTCGACACGACCCTGCCGCCGCTCTCGGCGCCGCCGGCCCGCGAGGACTGGGAGGCGCGCCGCAGCTTCGACACCGATTGGCAGAAGCGCCTCTTCGACGCCGGATATGCCGGCATCGACTGGTCGACCGACTACGGCGGGCGGGGCGCCACTCCGGGCGAACATCTGGTGTTCCTCGAGGAGATGGCGGCGGCCCGGGCTCCCAACGTCGGCGTGAACTTCGTCGGGCTCCTCCACGCCGGTCCGACACTGATCGCCGAAGGGACCGCGGAGCAGAAAGCCCGGTACCTTCCGGCCATCCTGCGGGGCGACGAGGTGTGGTGCCAAGGGTTCAGCGAGCCGTCGGCCGGATCTGACCTGGCGTCGTTGCGCACGCGGGCCGTTCGCGACGGCGACGACTACATCGTCAGTGGCCACAAGATCTGGACGTCGTTCGCGCAAGTGGCCGAGCGCGCCGAACTGCTCGTGCGCACCGATCCCGACGCGTCGAAGCACAAGGGGATCAGCTGGCTGGTGCTCGACATGGACACGCCGGGTATCGACGTGCGGCCGCTGAAAACCGTGCTGGGGTCGTCGGAGTTCAGCGAGCTGTACCTCGACGAGGTGCGGGTGCCGGCGGCCAACCTGGTTGGGCCCGAACACGACGGATGGCGCGTCGCCATGGTCACGTTCAGCTTCGAACGGGGGACATCGTTGGTCGGGGAGATGCTCGAGACCCGCCGACGTGTCGAGGAGCTGCGGCCGGCCGCGCAACTCGCCGGCTACCGGCGGGAGTACGGCCGGATCGTGGCCGAGCTGGACGGCGTGTGGGCGCTCACGCGTCGGGCGGTGTCAGAAGCAGCCGAACACGGCGCGCCGGGGCCTAGCGCGTCGGTGGGGAAGTTGGCGTACACCGAGGTCGTGCAGCGGGTGGGCGATCTCGCGCTCAAGTGCCTCGAGGGCGGCTCGCTGTCGCTCGATAACACCTATGTGGAGGAGCGTCTCCGGGTGCTGGCGCTTACGGTCGCCGCCGGCACCAGTCAGATACAACGCAACATCATCGGCGAGCGCATCCTGGGATTGCCCCGATGAGGTTTGTGCTGAACGACGACCAGGTCGCGTTGCGTGACGGCATCCGTGCCCTGTGCGTGGGCAAGTTTCCGATGGCCCGCGTGCGCGAGGGGTTCGACGCTGCGGTGTGGAAGGAACTGGCCGACGCCGGCGTGTTCTCGCTGCCGGACCTCCGCTTCGGCCTGGCCGAGGAAGCGGTGGTGGTCGAGGAGTTGGGCCGGGCGTTGGTTCCCGGTCCGCTGGTCTGGGGCGTGCTCGCGCACAGTGCCGACGAGGTCGTGACCGGCGCCAGCGCCGGCCTGGTGGCCCACGCAAAGATGGCCGACCGCCTGCTCGGCGATCCCGACGACCTCGCACCGGTCGCCAATCCCATCGACCCGCTGACTCCGGTCCACACAACCGGCGCGGCGGCGATCACGGACTATCAGCGGCCCGGTGCGATTCTCACTGCCGCGTACATGGTGGGCATGGCCGCGGCGTGCACCGATGCCGCGGTGGCCTACGCCAAGGAGCGCGAGCAATTCGATACGCCGATCGGGCGGTTCCAGTCGATCAAGCACTTGCTGGCCGATTCCTTCGTGCGGGCCGAGTTGGCGCGCGCCGCGGTTCACGCCGCCGCCGTGGATCCGACTGACCGTTCGGCGTCGGCGGCCAAGATTCTCGCTGGCGACGCCGCGGTGGCCAACGCCAAGACGTCGTTCCAGGTTCACGGCGGCATGGGATTCACCTGGGAGGTCGACGTGCACCTGTACCTGAAACGGGCCTGGATTCTCGATCGCCAGTTCGGAACAACCGACGAACACGCCGATGCTCTATCTGCATGAGGTGATCGACATCGTCGGGGAGGGCGCCCGGCGATACATGGAGCTGACCGAGCGGTTCGACACCGACGCGGCGGCCGACCGCGGGCTCACGCTGTTCGGCACCTGGCAGGTCGTCGGCGTCACCGGGCGCTGGCCGCAGGTCGTGAACCTGTGGGCGATCGACGGTTGGGAGGGTTGGGGGCGACTCGTGAACGCGGCCAACGTGAAGCGGGCCGAGAACCGCCCGCTGGGCGAATGGTGGCAAGAGGCCTACGCGACGCGAACGGGAGGCTTCGACCGCCTGCTGAGCGCGGTCGGCGACGTGGACGACGCGGCGACGGGTGAGTTGTGGGTACACGAGCTGACCGAGGTGCGCCCCGGCGCAGCGTCGGAATATCTCGCTGCGGTCCGCGAGGAGTGGGCCCCAGTTGCCGCGCGGCACGGCCATCGGTTGGTGGGCGCGTTCGAGGTGCAGTTCACCGATGTCGAAGTGGTCACGCTGTGGGCGACGGACCTGGCCAGCCACCTCGAATTCGAACAGGCCGACCTGGACATCGACTGGCCGGCGCGCCGCCGCCACTTCACGACGCGCTGGCGTGAGGAGCTATTGGTCTCCGGCCTGACCGAGCGCGCCGGAGGCGCGTAGCTTCGCGATCCTCGCGTCGTCGTAGCCCAATACGTCGCGCAACACCGTGTCGGTGTGCTGGCCGACGGTAGGCGCCTTGGTCGGGATCGGCAGATCCTCGTCGAGGAACTTCACCGGCGTCGGGATCTGCTCGGAGCCGAGTCGATCGCGCGGGAGCCACCACATGCGGTCGGCGAACTGCGGGTCATCGGCCAGGGTCTGCGGCGTGTTGGCCGGGGCGATCGGCGTGTTCACTTCACCCCCGAAGACGACCCACTCCGCAGTCGTACGGCTGCGGAAGATCTCGGCCAGCTCCTTTTGCAGTTCCTTGTTGCCGCGGGCGTGGTCGCCGTACTGCGAACCGGGGTGCGCTTCGAAGAGGTCGCCGCGAGCGACGCCCTCGCAGAAGTTCTTCCAGAACTCGCGCTCCGAGGCCATGAAAAGGATGTGGCCGTCGGTGGTTTCGTAGAACTGGTAGCGGACGCCGTCGCGCATCCCCGCTGTCCCCGGTGCGCGGCGCTCGTAGTCGTCGGCCTTGTTGCCGGTGACCTCGGCTTGGGGCCGCTCGTAGGCTTTCCACGTCTCGCTGCGCAACCAGTCCATGGCCGCCGACGCGTCGGACTGCGCGACCTCCAACCAGGCACCCTTGCCGGTGGCCCGAGCGCGGGTGATGCCGGCGAGGATCCCGAAGGCGGCGAAAAGAGGCCCGGCGTGGATCCCCACCGACGGGTGCTCGGGCATGGCGCAGGAGCCGTCCTCGGTGATCTCCGGTTGCACCAGTCCGGCCCACGCGTCATAGGCGATGCCGTGGCTCGGCAGGTCGCGGTAGGGACCGGTCATCCCGTAACCGGTGACGGTGCAGAACACGATCTTCGGGTTGATCTCCTTGAGCTGCTCGTAGCCCAGCCCGCGCCGAGCCAAGCCGCCCGGGCGCATGGCCTCGACCACGGCGTCGGCGGTGCGGACGAGTTCGAGGAAGACGGCGGCGCCCTCCGGCGTACGCAGGTCGAGCACGATGCTGCGCTTGCCCCGGCTTATGTGGAGGTGCATCAGGGAGACGCCTTCGACGATCGGCCACGTCATCTGGCGGATGTAGTCGCCCGCCGGCGGCTCCACTTTGATGACGTCGGCCCCGAGGTCGGCGAGGTGGGTCGTCACCGCGCCGGGGCCGAGCATCGAGCACTCGATTATGCGCACGCCGGCCAGCGGCGCCTCCCGTTCTGACACAGCGTCAGATACTAGGGTCAGCCCGCGTGACCGAGCCGCAGACGGGCGTTGTCGCCATCGACGGCCGCCCGCTCGGTCGCCGCGCCCAGGAAACCCGACGCCGGCTCCTCGACGCGACCCAGGGACTGCTCGAGTCGCGCTCGATCCGCGACGTGCGCGTCGTCGACATCGCCCGCGCCGTGGGCACGTCGCCGGCGACCTTCTACCAGTACTTCTCCGATGTCGAGAGTGCAGTGCTTGTCCTGGCCGACGAAGTGGCCGACGAGCTGGACCCCATCGTCCATCTGCTCGACGAACCGTGGCGGGGGCGGGCCGGCCTCGACAGTGCGCGGCAGCTGGTCGACAGTTTCGTGTCGTACTGGGACCGGTACCGGGCGATCCTGCGCGTGCGCAACCTGGCGTCGGAGGAGGGCGACGCCCGGTTCCGGGACGTGCGCATCCGCACCCTCAGCCGCATCACCGATCGGCTGCGCATGCAGATCGTCGCCGCCCAAACCGGCGGGCGCGTCGCCCCCGAGTTGCAGGCCTACGCGGCGGCCGCCGGCCTGGTCGCCATGCTGGAGCGCATGGCCGCCCACCACGTGAGCATCGAGGACCGCGGGCTCAGCCGGGCCGACCTGGTCGAGACGTTGGCCCGGATCATCCACGGCACCGTCACGGGGCAGCGCTAGCGGCCTTCTTCAGTTCGTCGAGTGCATCGTGGAGATCGGTGGTGAAGTCCCATAGGTCGGGCATCGCTTCGGGCGTCGACACGACGCCCCAGTTCAGTTGGTCGAGGTAGCTCCACACCGTCACGTTGAGGCCTATCCCCTCGAGGATCGGGCCCATGGAATAGAGCGACACCAGCCGGGCGCCGGCGATGTGCAACGGCACGCTCGGGCCGGGAACGTTGGACACGACGAGGTTGATCGGCGGGCGATGGCGCTCGGCCAGACGCAAGCGCGAGTACGTGCGCATCCAGGCGGCGAAGGGGCGGGGCGGGGTCAGCTCTGACCAGTCGGCGAGCATGTCGGCGCCCAACGCTTGGTGGACCTCCTTGGCCACCTTGGTGACGGCGCTGATGGCTTGTATCCGCTCGACGGGGTCGGCGACGTCGGTCCGCAGCGCGGTGAACATGTTCGACACACTGTTGGCTCTGATCTCGTCGTCGCCGGTCGCGCCTTGGCGCGTCGAGACCGGCACGCCGGCGACCAGCGGTTTGTCGGGGAGTTCCCCGTGGCGGTCCAGGTAGCGTCGAAGGGCGCCGGCGGTG
>JACDEA010000160.1 GCA_013816725.1 Actinomycetota bacterium | reverse complement strand
ATGTATGGCCGCCCGGGTCCGCCCTCCAGGTGTTAGGTATGTCTCGCGACACCTGTTAGGGATGTCCCGCGACATCACAGGCACGTCTGGCGTGCCGAAATCCGCGCAGAATGGCAAGTGGTGCCTCGGCAGACGAGTAGGCCGAAGCCGATGGGCGCGGCGGCCGCATCCGCTTGGTGCTGCGGCGACGCGGACGCCACCCGCCCGCACCGCGCCGAGGGCGCGCTGGGGGTCAGGCGAAAAAGCCGGCCACGTCGAGGACGACATGGGTGCTGCCGTGCGAGTTGAACACCTTGATCTTGCCGGCGTTGGTCGCGCCCGGCGCGGCGATCTTGATCGTCGCCTGGTTGGCAGCGGGACCGGCGCCACGGGCTCCCTTTGATGACGATCAGGCTGAGGCCGATCGCCATGAGCGCGCCAACGAAAACAGCGCGGACCGGCGTGTAGTAGTAGGCACTGATCGAGGTCTGCCAGCAGCCGCCGACGACGTTGTGGTGCTCAAGCAGGATCGACACGGCGAGCAGCAGCACCGCGCCCACCATCCCGAGCCGGACGTACCGGTACGTCTTGCGAGTCGCGATGTCGTCACCCATGCTGCGCACCTTCCTCGGGTGTCGCGTGGGTCGTCAAGGGGCGCGCATAAGGCGCACGCAGCTGGGCAGCTCGTCGTCGGCGCCGACGATGCGATGGAGCACGGCCGACGTCGGGGTGACCTTGATGGTGTCGCCCGGCCGCACCTCGGCGTCGCCGTCGACGAGGAGGCTGTAAGGGCCGTCGTCGACCGGAGGCCACAACAGCATCACCGCGCGCCGATCGGTTGCGTTGGCCCGACTCGTGGAGCCGGGCGAGGCCGTTATGCGACCGCCGCCGACACGCACCTCTGTCGACACCGCGTGCGGTCGCCCGCCCGGCCCGATCGTGATCAGGAAGGCGCGGTCGCCGAACGCGGCGGCCTGCTCCCACAGTGCGTCGACGCCGACCTCGGTGCTCATCGCACGATCGTACGGCCGACGCTGACATACGCGGTCGCCTGACTCTTGAGTCCTTGGCGCCCTGGGAGGGCGAGAAGGACTCAAAGATCGGGGTGCACCGCTGCGTCGTAGGGTGACGGCGATGCGGACTACGAGGGTCGTGAGGGAGGGCGTGTACTTCGGCGAGGGGCCCCGCTGGCACGACGACAGGCTGTGGTACTCCGACTTCTACGACCACGCCGTGCACGCCATGGACCTCGACGGCAACGACGAGCGCATCCTCGCGATCGACGACCAGCCGTCGGGTCTCGGCTGGATGCCGGACGGTTCGCTGCTCGTGGTGTCGATGACCAAGCGCCACGTGCTGCGATGGGACGGCACCGGTGCGCCGCGCCTGCACGCCGACCTCTCCGCCTTAGCGCCCTTCCACTGCAACGACATGGTGGTCGACGCCGCGGGACGGGCTTACGTCGGCAACTTCGGGTTCGACCTCGACGCCTTCTCCCACAACCCCGGCGGCGGTGTGCAGCCGACCAACACCGTGTTGATCCGCGTCGATCCCGACGGTCGGGCCTCGGTGGCGGCCGACGACCTCGGCTTCCCCAACGGCACGGTGATCACACCCGACGGCGCCACGCTGATCGTCGGTGAGTCATTCGCCAGCCGCCTGACCGCGTTCGACATCGACGGCGACGGCGGACTCAGCAACCGGCGGGTGTGGGCCGACACCGGCGCAGCCCGGGTCGCCCCCGACGGCATCTGCCTCGACGCCGACGGCGCCATCTGGGTGGCCAACCCGTTTGCGCCGCAGTGTCTCCGCTTCGCCGAAGGAGGCGACAAGCTCGACGAGGTCACCACGTCGCGCACCGCGTTCGCCTGCATGCTCGGCGGGCCCGACGGCCGTCACCTCTTCATCCTCACCGCACCGTCATCCGACGCCGAACAGGCTGCGGTCGCGCCACTCGGCGCCATCGAGGTGGCCGAAGTCGACGTCGCCCACGCCGGTCTGCCGTAACGGTGGATCCAATGCCTACCCCCGCTGACCGCTGGCGGCAGGCCGTGCGTGTCTCCAATCGCGTCGAGGCCTGGCAGCTCCGTGTCCTCGGTACCAGCGGTGTCGCGCTGCTGCGCCGCCGCACCGTGTTACTGCTCGAGACTGTCGGGCGCCGCACGGGCAAGCGACGGCGGGCGCCCGTCACGTACTTCGCCGACGATGGCGGGTTCGTGATCGGCGGTGGCGCCGGCGGGATGACCAAGGTCGACTGGGTCGCCAACCTGCGCCACCACCCGACGGCGCGGGTGTGGGTACGCCGGCGGAGGTTCGACGTCACCGTCACCGAGTTGGTGGGCGCCGACCGCGACGCAGCGCACGCCAGGGCGCAGCATCGATTCCCGGAAATCGAAAAGTACGAACGGGTGTCGGGGCGGACGATCCCGTACTTCCGCCTGTCGCCGTAGAGCGCCGGGGTGACGGAACGGCATACGGTTCGCCCATGAGTGAGAACGCAGACAAGTACCGGCGCGCCCTCGAGGGGTTCTCGGCCGTCGTGGATCAGGTGCCGGCCGACAAGTGGTCGGCGCCTTCGCCGTGTGCGAACTGGACGGCCGCGCACGTGGTCGGCCACGTGATCGGCAACACCACGTGGATCTCCGGCGCCAAGACGGGCGAGCCGGCCAACCTCGATCCCGGCGCGGCGGCGGGCGACGATCCCGCCGCGAGCTACGCGGCAGCGAGGGACCAAGCCCTCGACGCGCTCACCGACGAATACCTCACCAAGACGGTGCAGGGCCCGATGGGTGAGATGCCGCTCGATCAGCTGATCGGGATGATCATGGCCAACGACGTCCTCATCCACACGTGGGACCTGGCCAAGACGATCGGCGCCGACGTCACGCTCGACCCGCAACTGGTCGAAGACGCCTACAACGGTTTGCAGCCGCTCGACGCCATGGTGCGCAGCGAGCGGGTATTCGGCCCCAAGGTCGACGTGGCGGCCGACGCCGACACGCAAACCAAGCTGATCGCCTTCACCGGCCGCACGCCCTAACCCGCGGCGGACCTGGCGAACTCGGCGATGCTGGCCGCGGTGTCGCGGCTGATGTCGGGGCACATCATCGGGAGGATCTCGGCGCCGTGGATCGTGCCCATCACCTGCCGGCAGCGCGCCGGGACCTCGGCGCGCAGCAACAGCCGATAGAAGGCGATGCCCTCGTCGCGGAGCGGATCGCACTCGTTCACGCTGATCATCACCGGCGGCAGGCCGCGCACGTCGTCCTCGGTGGCGAACAGCGGCCAGGCCAGCGGATTGCCGGCCTCGAACTCACTCATGCCGTAGCCCATCGCGCCGCGGTTGTTGTGGAGGTTGAGGAGGATGCCGTTGTTCTCCGTCGACGACGGCAGGTCGTCACGGGGCCAGCTGCCCGCGATGTAGGGGCACAGCGCGTAAAGCCCGGTGATCATGCCGATGTCGCCGTCGCGCAGGAGCTTGAGGCCGGTGGCCAGCGTGAGATTGCCGCCACCGCTTTCACCGGCGACGACGATGCGCGCCGGATCGATGTTGAACTCGCCCGCCCGCTCGATGACCCACTTGAGGCCCGAGACGCAGTCGTTCAACCCGGCCGGGAACGGCGCCACCTCCTCGACCGACGACGGGTCCACGGAGTTGCGGAAATCGATCATCGCGACGGCCACGCCCTCGGCGGCGATGATCTTGGCCCAGGCCCGGTAGTTGCCGAGGTAGGCCGACATCGACGCCATACCGCCGCCGTGGATGTAATAGACGCACGGGACGGGCTCGTCGCCGTCGGGGCGGATCAACCGCAGGTTCACGGTGTTGCCGTCCGGCTGCGACACGAGCGTGTGCTCGGTGATCGACAGCCCCTTC
This sequence comes from Actinomycetota bacterium, assembly GCA_013816725.1. Classification (GTDB taxonomy): domain Bacteria; phylum Actinomycetota; class Acidimicrobiia; order Acidimicrobiales; family JACDEA01; genus JACDEA01. The sequence continues at coordinate 1,983 of JACDEA010000160.1, read as the reverse complement.
GACGGCGCGATCTCCTCGGTGTCGCACGCCTCCATGAACGTGGAGAGCATCTGGCGCATCGCCGTGGCGTTCTCCGACTGCGCTTCGGCGAGCAGTTCGTCACGGGAGGCAACGTCGCCTTGCACCGGCATGCTGCCCAGCACTCCCATCACCCGCTTGATGCGAGGATCGATCCGTGGGTCGGTATTGATGTCGGCCATCCCCCGACGGTAGTGCCGCTGGCCACCGTGCTGCCGGGCAGCGGGCCGCTGTTACTCGGCGTCGAGGGCGGCGAGGTCGGGCGGCACGTCGACGGCGAGGGACTTGAGCGCGTCGAGAGGCACGATCTCGAGGGACTGCGCGTTGGTCGACGCCAGGACCACGGGCGCAGCGACGCCGTCCTCGTAGGCCCGCAGCCAGTTGCGCGCCGTCACGCACCACCGATCGCCGGGGACGAGCCCGGGGAAGCCGTACTGGGGCATGGGCGTCGCCAGGTCGTTGCCGATCGACCGCTGATGCTCGAGGAACTCCGCCGTCACCACCGCGCAGATCGAGTGGCTACCGACGTCCTCCGGCCCCCAGTTGCAGCACCCGTCCCGATAGAACCCCGTGACCGGCTCGACACCGCAGGGCTCAAGCGGACCACCCAACACGTTGCGTTGCTCCATGCCCGCCATTCTCGCTCGCGCCCGCCATTCTGGCGGGACCGTTAACGCTGCGTGCCGACGAGGAGGTCCTTGAACGGGGCGTCCTTGTCGGGGCGGGGCTCAGGGGGCAGGCCGAGGACGCGTTCGCCGATGATGTTGCGCTGGATCTCGTCGGTGCCGCCGGCGATGGAGATGGCCGGGCTGAACAGGGCGATCCACTGCGCCATGCCGTTCATCGGCGCGTCGGCGCCGGCCAGCATCCCCGACGGGCCCTCGAGGCGCAGCATGAAGTCGCGCATGGTGCGCATGAGGTTGGAGATCATCAATTTGCCCGTCGACATCTCGGGGCCCGGCGCCTGGCCCATCTCCGCGGCGGCCTTCGAGCGCAGGCCCGTGTAACGGGTGATCTCCATCAGCGTGTAGAGCCGGGCGATGTCCTGACGCACGAGCGCGTCGCGGTTCTTGCCGAACATGGCGGGGATGAAGCGGAACATCTCGGCGCCCATCGACGCCATGGCTCCCATCCCGCCGCCGGCTCCGACGAGGTCGCCCACCCGCCCGCTGAGGTCGGGTGTGGCCGGGCCGCCGCCCTCGCCGCCGACGCTGATGCCGAGCATGGCCCCGCCGCCGGCCATGGCGCCGATGCCGCCGCCGCCGAGGTTCTTGCGCTCGTGCGACAGGGTCGTCACCGCCACCGACCAGCCCCGGTCGACGTCGCCGATCACGTTGTCGTGCGGCACCCGGGCGTCGCTGAAGAACACCTCGTTGAAGGTGGCCCCGCCGGTCATCTCCTTGAGTGGGCGCACCTCCACGCCGGGCTGTTCCATGTCGATGACGAAGTAGGTGATGCCCTCGTGCTTGGGAACGTCGGCGTTGGTGCGGGCGATCAGGATCCCCCACTTGCTGTACTGCGCGCCCGACGTCCACACCTTCTGGCCGTTGACGATCCACTCGTCGCCGTCGCGGACGGCCCGGGTCTGCAACGACGCCAGGTCCGACCCGCTGCCCGGCTCGCTGAAGAGCTGGCACCAGATGTGCCGGCCGGTGACCAGACCCGGCAGCAGGCGCTGGATCTGCTCGGGCATGCCGTGCTCGGCGACGGTCGGCCCCGCCATCATCGGGCCGATCCCCGACGGCGGACCGAACGCGCCGGCCTCCACGCGGACGTCGTTGATCGCTCTCGCCTCGTCGCCCGTCGCGCCCAGACCGAACGCGTTCGCGGGCCACGTCGGGAACCCGTAGCCGCTGCGGCCGAGACGCTCCCACCACTCGCCGAGGGTGAGGTCGGCGTCCCAGTTGTCGGCGAACCACGCCTTGGCGTCGGCGGCGATGTCGGACACGGCGCGCGACCGTAGCG
>JACDEA010000159.1 GCA_013816725.1 Actinomycetota bacterium | reverse complement strand
GAGCAAGGCCGCACCCGGGCAGGTGGCCGGCCCGCCGATGATCACAATCGTCCCGCTTTCGTCTTTGCCTCCAGAGAGGTCAGGCAGCGGATGGCGGGCGAGGAGGTCCGCGACGTTCATCGGGGCGCGGCTGGAAGGTCGGAGGCGTCAGTGGTCTCGGCCGGAGTCAGGTGCGAACTGTCGTTGAAGACCGCCAACCGCACACCGGTCGCCGTCCATTCGTACCGGGTGACGGCGGTGTTCGCGATCTGGTTGGCGGCGTCGATCTCGAGGAGGCGCAGCTCGTCCAGCTCCTCCAACACTAAACGAAACAGCATGATCACGGCTTGGTGGGTGATGACCACAACGTCGGCGTCCGCCCAATCGAGGCGCAGGTCGACGAGTACGGCTCGGACACGCGCGGCGACGTCGGCCCAAGACTCGCCGCCGGGCGGGCGGTGGAAGAACTTGCCGAGGAACGCCCGTGCCGCGGCCTGTTCCGGATAGCGCGCCTCGATCCCGACTCTGGTGAGGCGGTCGAGCATCCCGAACTCGCGCTCGCGCAGCCGCTCGTCGATGCGCACCGGCGTGTCCACGCCGCCGGCGTCCAACGCGGCCTGTGCAGTCGCCAGCGCCCTCCGATAGGGCGAACAGAGCACGACGTCGGGCGCGGCATGGCCCGCGAACCAGGAGCCGAGCTCCTTGGCCTGGCTCTCACCGAGTGGCGAGAGCGCCACGTCCACATCGCGAATGGCGAGGTCGAGTTCCGCCCGGTTGGCCGCGATCGCCGCGTCGTTGGCGACGTTGCCGGCACTCTGTGCGTGGCGGATCAGTGTGAGCGCGCGCGGATGACCTGCTGACATAACGCACGAATACCCGTCAGCCACAGTTCCCGAACCGTCGTTGGGCGGGCGCGGCGCCCGACGTACGCGATCTGCGCGTTCGTTTTCAAAGGGGTTCTACGCCGTGTAACCATCGGCGCATGACCTGGGACGGCGAGGACTACCAGCGCCGCTTCGACGCGCTGGCGGGCCGGGGTGTCGACGTTCACGGCGAGGTCGACTTCGTCATGAGGTTCCAGCCGGGCACGGTGCTCGACGCGGGCTGCGGAACAGGGCGCGTTGCCATCGAACTGGGTCGGCGCGGCGTGTCAGTCGTCGGCGTCGACGCTGACCCGTCGATGATCGGGGCGGCGCGAGCCCGCGCGCCGCACCTCGAGTGGCATGAGGCCGACTTGGAGGTGTTGGAGTTGAGACGTGAGTTCGAGGTGGTGGTGATGGCGGGCAACGTGCCGTTGTTCACTGCGCCCGGAACACGTCAGGACCTGGTCGGCGGTTGCGCGCGTCACTTGGTGCGTGGAGGCAAGCTCATCGTGGGCTTCCAGACCGACCGGGGCTACGGGGTCGATGCGTACGACGATCACGCCAGCGCGGCCGGTCTGGTGCTCGTGGAGCGGTACGCGACGTGGGATGGCGCGCCATACAACGACGGCGACTATGCGGTGTCGGTTCACACGCAGTATTGAGCGGGGTCGTAGGTCAACCCTGGTTCTCGCAGCGACGTGGCAACGGTGGCCGATCCCGGAGGCAGGTGCGGCGCGGAACCGGCATCATTTTCCGATGCCCCCTGATCTAGCGGCGGGACTTCAGAAATTCGGTGCGCCGTTCCACGTTCCGGCGGTCGGCACATGGCATGTCGTCGGCGTCGAAGGACCAAGAGAGGGTCCTCCTCACGCCGTGGTCGTGTTCGGCTACGACGACGCCGTCGAGATCAGGACGTACTCGATGGCGGCGACCCATCAGCCCTTGTACATCCGCTTGCAGAACGTGCAGATGGCATCCGTGAACTCACCGGATGCGCGCACACGAGCAATGTGGCACCAAGTCCCCGTCGACGAGTCGCACCGGGGGGTCAGCATCAATGGTGCCGTCGTCGAGATGCGCGTTCTCGAATCGTTCAACTCGTTCAGCTTCTCGATCTGGAATGGGACAAGGCGTCTTGACGTCGCTGGTCGCATCGAAGCGCTCGACTCCATCGACATCATCGAGTGCGACGACCTGACTCGCCTTACGGCGTGAAGCGACCGGCGCGCCAGTTGGCGCGGAGAGTGCCGTCTCTCTTGGGAGAGTCGTCACGATGAACCGCGATGCGATTCGATCAGATCAGTGGTCCGCAGGTACTCGGGAGCGTGGGCAGTGTCCGATCGCGAGGGGTGGCTGTCCACGTTCGCACCGGATGCCACGCGAGAGGATCCGGTCGGCGAGGGCACCCGCCGTGGCCACGAGGAGATAGGCACCTTCTGGGACGGGGTCGACATCTTCACCTTCAACGAGGTGCCGCTCATCACCGCCGTGCGCGCCTACTGGGACCGTGACGTCAGGGTGCGCACTCTCGACCGTCCCTGAGCGCCGGCCTCGTGCGGTCGTCTTGCCGGGCGCGGATAGCCCGCGTTCGATGTCAAACCCTGCGAGAAATCTGTTGGCCGCTTAACGTCGCAATGTGACCGACGCCGCTCCGATGCCCGACATCCTCACGCTGCACGCAACCGCCAACCCGGACAAGGTTGCGGTGATCGACGACCGGCCCGGAAGCGCAGCGCCCTTGACGCTGACGTTCTCGGAGCTGAATACGGCGGCCAACCGGTTGGCCCACGTATTGCGCGACGCCGGGGCCCAGCACGGCGACAAGGTCGTGTGGTGCGGTCAGAACTCGCTCGGTGTCGTCACCGCGATCCACGGCGCCAGGAAGGCGGGCGTGACTGCGGTACCGCTGAACTACCGCCTGACGCCGGAGGAGGCGTCGTACGTGGTCGACAACTCCGACGCGTCCGTCGTGTACGTCGACGCCGAGTTCGCTGAGCTGTTCGACACGATCCGGCCGAACACGCCCAAGGTCCGCGAGGTGTTGGTGTTCGACGGCGGCAATGCCGACCAGCTCGTCGCCGCGGCGGCGGCCGACGAGCTGCCGCCGGCCACCGAGGCGGCGGCCACGATGATCTATACGTCGGGAACCACCGGCAATCCCAAAGGCGCGGTACGGCGGGGGAGCGGCGACCCGAGTCAGACCGCGGCGCTGCTCCAACTCGTCGGCTACACGCCCGACGACGTGTATCTCACCACCGGCCCGCTGTATCACTCCGGTCCGGGCGGGTTCTTCAGCGTGGCCCACGCACTGGGCAACACTGCGGTGATGCAGCGCAAGTTCGACGCCGAGGACTGGCTCCGACTCGTCGACACGTACAAGGTCACCTCCACGTTCTCGGCGCCCACGCCGATCCGCCTGGTGTGCAACCTGCCCGCCGAGGTCAAGGCCACGTACGACCGCAGCACCATGCGGGTGATGCTGGCCAACGCCGCGCCGTGGTCGTTTGCCCTGAAGAAGCTCTACGTCGCCGACTTCCCACCGGAGTCGCTGTGGGAGATCTACGGATCCACCGAGCTGGGCGTCGACACCGTCCTCGAGCCCAAGGACCAGATGCGCAAGCCCGGATCGTGCGGTCGGCCCGCGCCGGGCGTCGAGATCAAGCTGTTCGACGACGACGGCAAGGAGGTCACCGAGCCGAAGGTGCCGGGCGAGCTGTATGTGCGGAGCGCCGGCGTGTTCTCCACGTACCACAAGGCCCGCGACAAATACGAAGAGGACATGCGCGGCGACTTCCACACAGTGGGCGACGTCGCCTATTGGGACGAAGAGGGTTACCTCTACATCTGCGATCGCAAGAAGGACATGGTGATCAGCGGCGGGATGAACATCTACCCCGCTGAGATCGAGGCCGCGCTCGAGCAGCACGAGGACATCTTCGACGTCGCCGTCTTCGGTATCCCGAGCGAGGAGTGGGGCGAGAGCGTGCACGCCGTCGTTGTCGTGCGTCCCGACGCCGACCTGGACGAGGCCGGCGTCGTCGCCTTCGCCCGCGAGCACCTGGCCAGCTACAAGGTGCCCCGCTCCGTCAGCTTCATCGACGAGCTACCGCGCACCGGCTCGGGCAAGATCCTCAAGCGGATCCTCCGCGAGCCGTTCTGGGCCGGCCACGACACGCGTGTGGGCTAGCGCCCGCATCGCGGCACGGCAAGGCATGCTGAGCCCATGAGGAAGTGGGTCGTGGCCAGCGGCATCGTCGAGAAGGACGGCGAGGTGCTGCTGGTGCAGAACCGCCGGCGCGACGGGCGCCTCGACTGGTCGCCACCGGGCGGCGTGGTCGAGATCGCCGATGGCGAAGCCGTGGTCGAGGGACTCACGCGCGAGGTCGAGGAGGAGACGGGCCTGCGCGTCACCGAGTGGCAAGGGCCCGTCTACCAGGTCGACGCCGAGGCGTTGGACATGGGCTGGCACTTGCGCGTCGAAGTTCACCGCGCTATCGAGTTCGAGGGCGACCTCGCCGCCGACGACCCCGACGAAATCGTGATCGACGCCCGCTTCTTCCCGGTCGACGCCATCGACGATCAAGTTGCCACCATGTGGCTGCCGACCCACGAACCGCTGCTGGCGTGGTTGGCCGAGCGCTGGACCGAGGCCCGCACGTTCCGCTACCGCATCGAAGGCCCCGACCGAACCACGATGAACATCACGCGGTTGGGATAGCCGTCACGACGTCCTCGATTCTGCACGTCGACATGGACGCCTTCTTCGTCGCCGTCGAGGTGCTCGATGACCCGTCGCTGGCGGGCAAGCCGGTGATCGTCGGTGGCGCCGGCGACCGCGGCGTGGTGGCGTCGTGCAGCTACGAGGCCCGGGCCTACGGGATCCACTCGGCCATGCCGTCCACCAGGGCCCGCCGCCTCTGCCCGCACGCGGTCTTCGTCCCCGGTCACTTCGACCGGTACAACGAGGAGAGCGGCAAGATCCACGAGATCTTCCACGAGTTCACGCCGCTCGTCGAGGGCATCTCGCTCGACGAAGCCTTCCTCGACGTCACCGGCGCGCGGCGGTTGCTCGGCGACGGACCGAAGATCGCGGCGGCCATACGCCAGACGTTGTACGGACGCCTGAAGCTCTGGTCGTCCGTCGGCGTGTCGACCACCAAGTTCCTGGCCAAGCTGGCGTCGGAGGCGGCCAAACCCAAGGCGTCGGTGCAAGGTGCCATCCCGGGAAAGGGTGTGTACGTCGTCGAGCCTGGACAGGAGCTGGCGTTCCTGCACCCGCTGCCGATCGAAGCGCTGTGGGGGGTCGGGCCGGCGACGGCCGAGCGGTTAGGCCGTCTCGGCGTCACCACGATCGGCGACCTCTCGGAGATCCCGCTCAATACGCTGGTCGGTGCAGTCGGCAAGGCGGTCGGGCAACACCTGCACGACCTCTCGTGGGCCAGGGACGCGCGGGCGGTCGTGCCGGAACGGGCCACGAAGTCGATCGGTCACGAGGAGACGTACCCGGTCGATCACGACGATCCCGCGGTGCTCCACCGCGAGGCGGTGCGGATGGCCGACGCGGTGGGCGCCCGTCTCCGTCGCCATGACCTGGCCGGCCGAACGGTGACGATCAAGGTGCGGTTCCACGACTTCGCCACGATCACCCGGTCGCACTCGCTGCCGACGGCCATCGACGAGGGACCGGCCATCGCCCGCGTCGCGTCGGCGTTGCTCGAGCAGGTCGACATAAGTTCCGGCGTACGGCTGTTCGGCGTCAGCGTGTCGAACCTCATCGCAGGCGGCGCCCGCCAGTTGTCGCTCGACGACGTCGATGACGCTGTTGGCGGCGCGGGAGGGGCGGGGCCCGCCGGCCCGGGAGGCAGAGCAGAGACGGCTACCAGCCGGGCCGTGGACGCGGTGCGCGATCGGTTCGGGCCCGACGCCGTGGGGCCGGCGGCCATCGTCAGCGACAAAGGGCTGCGAACCAAGAAGCAGGGCGAGCAACAGTGGGGGCCGTCGTGAACATCGGCGTGGTGGGGTGCGG
>JACDEA010000158.1 GCA_013816725.1 Actinomycetota bacterium | reverse complement strand
GCGTTTGAGATCGCCGCCGCGGCCGCCGTCGCCCTGCTCGTCATACTGCGGCACTGGAGCAACGTGGGGCGACTGCTGAGAGGCGAGGAACGCTCGTTGCACTAGAACGGGACGATGCCCCCCGTCCACAAAGCGGTCATCCCGGCCGCTGGGCTGGGCACGCGCTTCCTCCCCGCCACCAAGGCGCAGTCAAAAGAGATGCTCCCCATCGTCGACAAGCCGGCGATCCAGTTCGCCGTCGAGGAGGCCGTGAGGGCCGGGCTGCGCGACATCCTCATGATCACCGGCCGGGGTAAGCGGGCGTTGGAAGACCACTTCGATCGGAGCTTCGAACTCGAGCACTATCTCGAAGCCCGCGGGAAGGTCGACGAGCTGGCCGAGATGCGACGAATCGCCGAAATGGCCGACATCCACTACCTGCGCCAGGGCGAGCCGCGCGGCCTGGGGCACGCCGTATCGGTCGCCCGTGAGCACGTGGGCGATTCGTCGTTCGCGGTGATGCTGCCCGACGACTTGATGCACGAGGAGTCGCGCCTGCTCGAGGAGATGCTGGCGGTGCACGAACGGTACGGGCGCTCGGTCATCGCGCTGAAAGAGGTCCCGCACGCGGAGGTGTCGCTCTACGGCTGCGTGAGGCCCGAGGAAGTCGAACCGGGACTGGTGCGCGTCGTGGACATCGTGGAAAAGCCGGCGCCGGAAGACGCGCCGTCGACGCTCGCGGTGATGGGCCGCTACGTCTTTTCGCCCGCCATCTTCGAGGCGCTCGAACAGGTCACGCCCGGCAAGGGCGGCGAGATCCAGCTCACCGACGCCATAGGCCTGCTGAGCAAGGAAGAGGAGGTCTACGGCTTCGTCTTCGAGAAGGGCCGCTACGACGTGGGCAACAAGCTGGACTACCTCCGGGCCACCGTCGAGCTGGCGCTGGAGCGGCCCGATCTCGGGCCCGACTTCCGAAAGTTCCTGGCCGACGTCGCCCGCCGCGAGAGACTGGTCTAGATGGTTACCCTCGTCGACCCGCACGGCCGCACCGTCCGCGACCTTCGCATCTCGGTGACCGACCGCTGCGACTTCCGATGCCGGTACTGCATGCCGGCCGAGGGTCTCACGTGGCTGCCGCGCGACGAGGTGCTCACGTTCGAGGAGATCGTGCGCGTCGCCCGGGTGTCCGTTGCTCGGTTCGGGTTCGACGCCATCCGCCTCACCGGCGGCGAACCCACGCTCCGGCGCGGGATCGTCGACCTCGTCGCCATGCTGCGCGAGCTGCCCGTTGACCTGGCCATGACGACCAACGGCGCGTCGCTCGACCGGCTGGCCGCCCCGCTACGCGCCGCCGGCCTGCGGCGAGTCAACATCTCCTGCGACTCGCTCCGGCTCGATCGTTTCGCGGCCATCACCCGACGCGACGCACTCGGCAAGGTGCTGGCCGGGATCGACGCCGCGCTGGCGGCCGGGTTCGATCCGGTGAAGATCAACGTGGTGCTGATGCGCGGCGTGAACGACGACGAGGCCGTCGACTTCGCCCGCTTCGGGCGTGAGAAGGGCGCGCAGATCCGTTTCATCGAGTTCATGCCGCTCGACGCCGAAGGCGGGTGGTCGCGCGACCAGGTGGTGGCGGCCGACGACACCATCGCGGCGATCAACGCCGTCTACCCGCTCGAAGGCTTCGCCCACGAGGTCGAGCCGGCCACGCGGTACCGCTACGTCGACGGCCGCGGCGAGATCGGGGCGGTGCCGTCGGTGACCCGTCCCTTCTGCGGCGACTGCGACCGCATCCGGCTCACCGCCGACGGCCAGATTCGATCGTGCCTCTTCGCACTGGACGAGCACGACGTGCGGGCGGTGCTCCGCAGCGGCGGCAGCGACGACGACGTCGCCGCGGTCGTCGAGCGGGCGGTCGGGACCAAGTGGGCCGGCCACCACATCGGCCAGGTCACCTTCATCCGCCCCGGGCGGTCGATGAGCCAGATCGGCGGGTAGGTCTCGGTTCTCGGTGAGGGCACGAGCCGCGCTGCCCGGGCCGGTCATGCGCACTCGTCGTTAAACTCGCCGCATGCCCGACCGCGGCCTCACTCATCTCGATCCACTCGGCCGGGCGCGCATGGTCGACGTCACGCCCAAGGACCCCACCCATCGACGGGCCCAGGCCCGCTGCCGGGTGTACATGGCGCCGGAGACCACCGCGATGGTCGCCAGCAATGCGGTGACCAAGGGCGACGTGCTGGCCGTGGCCCGGGTCGCCGGTATCCAGGCGGCCAAGCAGACGCCCAACCTCATCCCGCTCTGCCACCAGCTCACGGTCGGGTCCATCTACGTGAACTTCAACATCGGTGACGACCACATCGAAATCGAGGCGCAGGTCGAGACCGTCGACCGCACCGGCGTCGAGATGGAGGCGATGACCGCCTGCGCGGTGGCCGCACTGACCATCTACGACATGTGCAAGTCCACCGACCGCACGATGACGGTCGGCGATCTGTCGCTCTGGGAGAAGACCGGCGGCCGCTCCGGCATCTGGCGCCGCCCGGTCCCCGACGCCTGACATTTCCCGATCTTTGAGTGCTTCTCGCCCTCCCAGGGCGAGAAGGCCGCAAAGGTCATCGGCGCGACCACTTCGGCGGCTCGTCGTCTGATCTGCTAACTTTTGCAAGCGGGGTGGACTCCGCCCCTGCGCACGTAGTAGCAAGGGTCCACCTCTGGGGCGACGGGATCGGTTACCTTCCCACGAACAAAGGCAGGTCGAGGAGCTTTGACATACGTGGTTTTGCTGATCCTCGCCGTAATCTGGGCGGCTGTACTCATACCCCCTCGGCTTCGAGCTAGAGCCGAAGGGCGTCCCGCCGACTCCATTGGCGCTTTCCGCCAGCACCTCGGCGTCCTCCAGCGCACCGGGCCGCACGCGGCGCTGTCGCCGGTGATGGGTGCGCCGTACGGGACGATCCCGATTCGTCGGCCGGCTCCGGCCGCGTCTCCCTTGTGGAGCGCGACGGCCATGGCCGAGGCCCGGCGCCGCCAGACCCAGGCCCGCCGTCGCGAGGTGTTCATGGGTCTCGTCATTTCGATGGGCGCCACGCTGGTGTTGGGGTTCTTCGAGCCGATGCGGGTGTTCTGGGCCCTGCACCTCGCGCTCGATGTCATCTTCGCCGCCTACGTCGGCTTGCTCGTGCACCTGCGCAACCTGGCCACCGAGCGTTCGGCGAAGGTCCGGTTCCTTCCGGCCCGGCCCATGGTCGTCGCCGAGCCCGCGCTAGTCCGCCGTTCCAACTAGAGGGGCAGCGCCCTCCGGCGGCTTCAAGCCCTCCAGCGTCGGTGGGTAGGCTGCAGCGACCAACGGGGGTGTAGCTCAGCTGGCAGAGCGCTACGTTCGCAACGTAGAAGTCGGCGGTTCAAATCCGCTCACCTCCACTTCCTCTTGGGACTCCTCGACGGACTGCGCGTGCTCGACCTCACGGTCTGGCGACCGGGGCCCTACGCGACCCAGCTCCTCGCCGAGATCGGCGCCGACGTCGTCAAGGTCGAGCCGCCCGGCGGCGACCCGATGCGGGTGTACCCGGAGCTGTTCGCCAGCCTCAATGCCAACAAGCGCAGCGTCGCTCTCGACCTGAAGCAGCCCGAGGACCGCCACCGCGCCATCGAGCTGGCCACCGAGGCCGACGTGGTGATGGAGGGGTTCCGCCCCGGCGTCGTCGATCGCCTCGGCGTGGGCTACGACGCGGTACGTGCCGTCAACGCTTCGGTGGTCTATTGCTCGCTGAGCGGCTTCGGTCAGACCGGGCCGCTGGCCGAGTCGCCGGGCCACGACATCAACTACCAGGCCTGGGCCGGCGCGCTGGCGCCCGACGGCGGTGCGGCCCGCGTCGGCGCGCTGCCGATCGCCGACCTGGCCGGCGGTATGGCGGCAGCGTTCGCGGTATCGGCCGCCGTCGTGCGGCGGCTGCGGACCGGTACAGGCGAGCGAATCGACGTGGCCATGGCCGACGTGCTGGCCACCTGGACCGGCGGTGTGCGGCCCCGGGCCGCAGGCGGCAGCGACGAGGCCCAGGGCGTCCCGGGTTACGGCGTCTTCGACACCGCCGACGGCGGCGCCATCACGCTGGGCGTCATCAGCGAAGACCATTTCTGGCGAGCGCTGTGCGACGTCCTCGGCCTCGACGAGTGGCGTGACCTCTCCTTCGCCGATCGCCTGGCCCGGGTGGCCGAACTGCGCGGTGGCATCGCCGCCGCCGCCCGCCTACGCGACCGCGACTCCCTCATCGGCGAGCTGCTCGCCGCCGACGTGCCCGCCGCGCCGGTGCTGGACCGGGCCGCCATGCTGGCCCTCCCGCATTTCCGCCAGCGGTCCGTCGCCACCGCCGACCCCTGGGCGGAGGTGGCCACCGGGTACCCCGTCAGGTTCCTCGGCTCGCCGGCCGCCCGCACCACGCCGCCCCCCGCGCTCGACGAGCACCGCGGGACCGGCTTCCGCCCCCGCCAGCCCGATCTTTGAGTGGTTCTCGCCCTCGCAGGGCGAGAAGGACTCAAAGATCGAGGGAGCGGGGCTGGAGAGCGGGTCAGGTGGCTTTGGTGGCCGTGACTTCGACGACGAACCACAGCGCTTCGTCGGCCAGGATCGCGGGCGGGCGGCCCTGCGGGCCGTAGGCCAGGCCCGACGGGATCCCCAGCAGCCAGCCGGGGATCACCTGGGCCAGCGGGAAGGCCACCGGTTGGCCGGTCTTGTACGACGCGTCGAAGATCTTGCCGGTCGAGCACGACACGCCGATGTAGTTGGCGGTCACGGTGTCGTTGGGGCGCACCTCGGCGCCGGTGCCGGGCTTGAGGTCTTCCTTGATCAGCTGGTCGGGCGGCGGCCCGGTCTTCACCGGCACGGCGGGTGCTCCCGGCGGCAGCGGGTCGGCGACGGGCACGCACGGCTTGCCGGCGACCGACGCGGTGGCCGCAGTGGTCGAGGTCGAGGACGAGGCTGCCGCGCGCCTGGCGGTATCACGCCCGGCGGTGACGTCGTTGTTCGAGTCGCGGTTGCGCAACAAGAGCGCGACCACGACGGCGCCGGCCACGAGCAGGGCAGAAACGGCGATGAGGATCAGCCGGCGGCGGGCCGCCCGCCGCTTTGCCTCGCGGGCGGCGATGGCCGCGGCCCGTTGGCGGTTGGCTCGCTGGCGATCACGGGTTCGGCCGGCCACGCCACGGAAGGTAGCCCGCTACGGCTCGTCGGTGATGTGCACGGCCGCCCCGACGACGCCGACAGGGCGCTCGCCGGTCTCCCCGTTGAACACACCTAGCCTGACCCGACATCGACGCCGCGGATCTCTACGCCCTCCCGCTCGAGGAGTTCACCCCCGCCCGGAACCAGCTGGCCAAGGAGCTGGCGGCCGCCGGCGACAAGGACGGCGCGGCGAGGGAGCTGAAGAACGCGCTCGGCAAGGCCGGCGGCAACGCCGATCTGCTCGCCGAGATCGGCGTCGGCCTCGCGCAGACGGGAGACGCGCCCGGGTGCGTCGCCGCCCTCGACAAGGCGATCGCCGCGAAGAGCTCGCCCGAGCTCCTCACCGAGCGCGGGATCTGCAAGCACAAGGCGAACGATCTCGCCGGCGCCCGCAAGGACCTCGACGACGCGCTCGCGAAGGATCCCGCCTCCATCAAGGCCCACGCCGCCGCGGCCAAGTACGCCGAGGAGGCCAAGGACAAGAAGGCGTGCAAGCTGCACTACGCCGAGGTGGTGAAGCTCGTGAAGGAAGGCGAGCTCGCCGAGCAGGCCAAGAAGGGCGTCGATCGCTGCAAGTGAGGCTCTCCCTTCGTCGACTCGCATCCTGAGTCTCCTGATCGTCGGCACTCCTGATCTTGAGTTGGTCCCGCTCCACGTCGCGCGTGCGCCCGCGGG
>JACDEA010000157.1 GCA_013816725.1 Actinomycetota bacterium | reverse complement strand
GCCCCGTGGCGATGACCGTGATGTCGGCGCCCGAGAACTGCGGGTGCAGTACCTGGTCGAGGTGGTCGGCGGTGACGCGCTGCACCGCACCCTCGCGCGACAACTTGATCTTGCGGTCCTTGGTCATGTCGACGGCCATCCGCAGCGCGGCAGCACCGGTGCGCTTGCCCACGCGCGTCTGGAGCATCCACAACTTGCCCTGCTCGATGGTGAACTCGGTGTCGCACATGTCGCGGTAGTGCTTCTCGAGCCGGTCGAAGATCGCGAGGAGTTCCTTGTGGATCTTCGGGAACTTCTTGGCCAGGTCGTCGAGGGTCTCGGTGTTGCGAATGCCGGCGACCACGTCCTCGCCCTGCGCGTTGACGAGGAAGTCGCCGTAAGGCGTGTTCTCGCCGGTAGCCGGATCGCGGGTGAAGCCCACGCCGGTACCGCTGTTGTCGTCGCGGTTGCCGAACACCATCGTCTGCACGTTGACCGCCGTACCGAGGTCGTGCGAGATGCGCTCGCGCACCCGATAGGCGATGGCCCGCGGCCCGTTCCAGGAGCTGAACACGGCCTCGACCGCGCCCCGCAACTGCTCGGCCGGATCCTGCGGGAAGGGCTTGCCGGTCTCCTGGCGGACGACGTCCTGGAAACGAAGAACGAGACGGCGCAGTGTGTCGGCACTGACCGCAGCGTCCTCGGTGACGCCGTCCCATTCCTTGGCCGTTTCGAGGAGGTGCTCGAACCGCTCGCCGTCGATGCCCTGCACGATGCGGCCGTACATCTGGATGAACCGCCGGTAGCTGTCGTAGGCGAACCGCTCGTCGCTGGTTTGCTTGGCCAGACCTTCGACCGACTCGTCGTTGAGACCCAGGTTGAGGACCGTGTCCATCATCCCGGGCATCGAGAACTTCGCTCCCGACCGCACGCTGACCAGCAACGGGTCGGACGGGTCACCCAGGCCCTTGCCCATCGTCTTCTCGAGCTTCTTCACCTGCTTGCCGATTTCGTCGCTCAGCCCCGCGGGCCAGCCTGATCCGATGTACTCGCGGCAGGCGTCGGCGCTGATCGTGAAACCGGGCGGTACCGGGAGCTTGAGCACCGACGTCATCTCGGCCAGGTTGGCGCCCTTGCCGCCCAGGAGATCCTTCAGGCTCATCGGGGGTTTCCGGTGCTTGTGGTCGAACGCGTAGACGTATGTCACGGGACCGAGCCTACCGGCGGGGTGTACTGCGGTTACCGGGTCGGAGGCGGGTCAGACCGTGAGCCGGTCGCGCAGTTCGGTCACCAGTGCGTCGATCGGCACCCTGACCTGCTCGAGGCTGTCGCGGTCGCGGATCGTGACGGCCTTGTCCTCCAGCGAATCGAAGTCGACCGTCACGCAGAACGGCGTGCCGATCTCGTCCTGACGGCGGTAGCGCCGGCCGATCGACTGCGTCTCGTCGTAGTCGGTCATGAAGTTCGATTGCAGCCGGGCCAGCACCTCGCGCGCCAGCGGCGTAAGCGTGTCCTTCTTCGAGAGCGGCAGCACCGCCACCTTGTACGGCGCCAGCCGCGGGTCGAGGCGCAGGACGGTGCGGGTCTCGCCCTCGACTTCGTCCTCGCTGTACGCGGCGAGGAGGAACGTCATCATCGTGCGCGTGGCACCGGCGGCCGGCTCGATGACGAACGGTACGTAGCGCTCGCCGGTGGCCTGGTCGAAGTACTCGAGCTTCTCGCCCGACGCCGCTGCGTGCTGCTTGAGGTCGTAGTCGGTGCGCTGGGCGATGCCTTCCAGCTCGCCCCAGCCGAACGGAAACTCGAACTCGACGTCGGACGTGCCGGCCGAATAGTGCGACAGCTCGTCGGCGTCGTGGGGCCGCAGCCGCAGCTTCTCGGGCGCGATGCCGAGGTCGACGTACCAGTTGAAACGCTGCTCGCACCAGTACTCGTACCACTTGGGCCCGTCGTCGGGCGGCACGAAGTATTCGAGTTCCATCTGCTCGAACTCGCGGGTGCGGAACACGAAGTTGCCGGGGGTGATCTCGTTGCGGAACGACTTGCCGATCTGGGCGATGCCGAAGGGCGGCTTCTTGCGCGTGGTCTGGAGGATGTTGGCGAAGTTGAGGAACATGCCCTGGGCCGTCTCGGGCCGCAGGTAGGCGACGGCGTCCTCGCTGGCGACGGGGCCGACGTGGGTCTTGAACATCAGGTTGAAGGCGCGCGGCTCGGTGAACGTGCCGGTCGAGCCGCAGCTCGGGCACTTGTCGGGATCGTCGAGGTGATCCTGACGGTGACGCGTGTTGCAACTGCGGCACTCCACCAGCAGATCGGCGAACCCCGCACCGAGGTGGCCCGACGCTTCCCACACCGCGGGCGGCGAAAGGATCGCGGCCTCCAGACCGACGACGTCGTCGCGGCACTGAACCATCGACTTCCACCACGCCTCGCGGACGTTGCGCAGCATGAGCACACCGAGGGGGCCGTAGTCGTACGTCGAGCGGAACCCGCCGTAGATCTCGGCCGACGGGAAGATGAACCCGCGCCGCTTGCACAGGTTGACGACGTTTTCCATCAGATCGGCCATGAGCCGAACAATCTACTTTCGTTACAGGACGGTCCCGAGCGACTTTAAGCGCCGCTCCAGGTGGTGCTCGAGGGCGGCCTCGGCCAAGTGGGACACCTCGGCGGTCGACGGACCGGCCGGCTCGTTGAGCGCGGCGGCCAGCCCGCCGCCGAGTATCCGGCGCAGCAAGTCGAGCGCGCCAGGCGAGATCGCCACGCCCCGTCGGTCGCGAATGCACAGCACGCCGCCCTCCTCGAAGTCGAAGGCCACGAGGTCGTCGGTCTCGCCGCACGACGCGCACTGGTCGAGCAGCGGCTGGAAGCCCTCAAGAGCAAGCAGCTTCCAGAAGAAGGCGGGCACGAGCAGTGGCGCGTTGGCCGCGGCCAGCGCCCGCAGGCCTCCGACGAGCATGCGGTACAGGGCCGGGTTGGCCTGGCGCTCCTGCGCGACCTGGTCGACAACTTCGAGGAGCGACTGCGCCCGGGCCACGCGGTCGAGGTCGTCGCGGATAGTGCGGAAATGATCGACGGTCTCCGCCTGGGTGATGGTGTCGAGCTCGCGCCCTTCGTAGAGCTGCAACGCGACGTGGGTCATCGGCTCGAGCCGGCCGCCAAAACGGCTCTTGGTCTTGCGCACTCCCTTGGCCACCGCCCGCACCTTGCCTCGGCCCTCGGTGATGAGGGTGACGATGCGGTCGGCCTCGCCCAGCTTGATCGTGCGCAGCACGACGCCGTGGTCGCTGTAGAGCCTCACGTCACGACAGCTTCCCGAACCGACGGCTGCGGCGCTGGTATTCGCTGACCGCCTCGAAGAGGTGCTCCCGCCGGAAGTCGGGCCACAGCACGTCGGTGAACACCATCTCGCTGTACGCGATCTGCCACAACAAGAAGTTCGACACGCGGAACTCGCCGGAGGTGCGGATCACCAGATCGGGATCAGGAACATCGGGCAGGTACATGTGCGAGCGGATCGCCCGCTCGTCGACCTTCCCGGTATCGGTTCCCTTGGCCACCAACTCACGGACCGCGTCGACGATCTCAGCGCGGCCGCCGTAGTTGAAGGCGATGACGAAATCCATCGTCGTGTTGCCCGCCGTCAGTTCCAACGTCTCGTCCATACGTCGGGACAACCGGCGCGGAACGCGCCAGTCGCGACGGCCCGAGAAGCGGATGCGCACGCCCTTCTCGTGCAGCTCGTCGCGACGGCGGACGATGAGCGACTCGTTGAAGTTCATGAGGTAGCGGACCTCGTCGCGCGGGCGCTTCCAGTTCTCGGTCGAGAACGCGTACACGGTGAGGTAGCGCACGCCGATCTCGAGCGCTCCGTCGATCGTGTCGACCAAAGCCTCCTCGCCGGCGGCGTGACCGTCGGTGCGGGGCAATCCGCGGCGCGCCGCCCAGCGACCGTTGCCGTCCATCACGCAGGCGACGTGAGCGGGCACGCGCTTGCGATCGATGGCCACTTTGGGAAGGTACCGCAGTGGGTACATCTAGCCCGTGCTTCGTCGCGTCTTCGGACCGTTGGCCCGCCGCTGGTCATGGCTCGAAACGGCCATTCGCGTCCAAGAGCGCTTCGCCGAGGTGCACGGGTCCTCCCTGGCCACCGCGGTGACCCTGAGCGCGTTCCTCTCGCTGTTCCCGTTGCTGCTCGTCGTCATCGCCGTCGTCGGGTTCTTCTCGTCGCACTCCAGCGACCTGGCCGGCAGCGCCATCAGCAACCTGGGCCTCACCGGCGAAGCGGCTACCGCACTCAGGAGCGCGATCACGCAGGCCGAGAAGAGCCGGCGGGCCGCCTCGGTCATCGGCGTGGCCGGGCTGCTGTGGTCCGGCCTCGGTCTGGTCGCCGCCCTTCAGTTCGCCATGGACGCCGTGTGGCAGACGGCCGGGCGGGGCATCAAGGACAAGCTCGTCGGGCTGGCGTGGTTGGCCGGCGCGGGGCTCATTTTCGTGGCGTCGATTGCGGTGACCGCCGCGCTCAACTTCCTCCCGGGCTTCCTGGCGCCGATCGCGTTCGTCACGACGTTCGCCATCGACACCCTGCTGTGGATGTGGTCGATGCGGGTGCTGCCCAACCAGAACATCGGGTGGCGCGCGCTCCTGCCCGGGGCGTTGGTGGGCGCGGTCGGCCTCGAGGTGCTCAAGGCGGCGGGCAGCCTGTGGGTCCCGCGCATCGTGGCGTCTTCGTCGGCGTTGTACGGCGCCATCGGTGTCGTGTTCGCGATCCTGGCCTGGCTGCTCTTCTTCGGCCGCCTCGTCGTCTACGCCGCGGTGGTCAACGTCGTTCGGTGGGAGGCGCGCTACGGCACCGTCACCGCCGAGATCGAGTTACCCCGCGTGCCGGGCGAAGTTCCGCTGAAGACGACGCGGGCGGGCGAAGCCGTGCCGCGGCAAGCCGCGGCCTTCTAGCCGACGCCGGGCGTGACCTCGCTGGCCAGCAGACGCAGCTGGTCGAGATCGTCGAGGTCGAGCACCTGGAGGTAGACGGTGTCGGCGCCGGCTTCGGCGTAGGCGTTGAGTTTCTCGACGACCTCAGCCGGCGTGCCGGCGGCACCGTTCTCCCGCAGCTCGGCCGGCTGGCGCCCGATGGCGGCCGCCCGGCGTTCGACTTCGGTCTCGTCGCTGCCGCAGCACACGACCACCGCGGCCGACAGCGTGAGCGTGGACGGATCGCGGTCTGCGTCCTCGCAGGCCCTGCGCACGGTGTCGAACTGGGTCTTGGTCGACTGCGGGGGTGCGAACGGCAGGTTGTACTCCGATGCGAACTGCGCAGCGAGGCGCGGCGTTCGCCGCGGGCCGCCGCCCCCGATGACGATGGGGGGGTGGGGCCGCTGCACCGGCTTGGGCAGCGCCGGGCTGTTCTTCAGCTCGTAGTGCTTGCCGGTGAACGAGTAGCGCTCGCCCGGCGCCGTCGACCACAGGCCACTGACGATCTGGAGCTGCTCCTCGAGACGTTCGAAGCGCTCGCCCAGCGGCGGGAACGGGATGCCGTAGGCGGTGTGCTCCTGCTCGAACCAGCCGGTACCCAGGCCCAGTTCGACCCGGCCCCCGCTCATGGCGTCGACTTCGGCGACCGTGATGGCCAGCGGTCCCGGGAGGCGGAAGGTGGCCGAGGACACGAGCGTGCCGAGGCGGATCGTGGTGGTGTCCCGGGCCAGACCGGCGAGCGTGACCCAGGCGTCGGTCGACCCGGGCAGGCCCTCACCCGGTCCCATGCTGAGGTAGTGGTCGCTGCGGAAGAAAGCGTCGAAGCCGCAGTCCTCGGCCACGAGCGCGACGGCGAGCAGTTGGTGGTAGCTGGCGCCTTGCTGTGGCTCGGTGAAGATGCGAACGCGCATGCAGTGCATTCAACACTGCA
>JACDEA010000156.1 GCA_013816725.1 Actinomycetota bacterium | reverse complement strand
CCTCCAGATAGGCCTTGTTGCGCGCCGCCAGCGCGACGCTGGCGCCCTCGCGCGCCATGGTGCGGGCGATCGCCTGGCCCAGGCCCGGCCCCACCCCCGAGACGATCGCCACCTTTCCGTCGAGCAGTCCCATTGGTTCTGACGCTATGTCAGATCTAGGTTGCCAGGCTTATGAGTGAGCCCTCCGAGCACGACGCCATCAGCCTGGGATCCTTTCTGCTGACGATCGTCGAACCGCGCCCCGGCCACGAGGTGGCCTACAACCGCTGGTACGAGCGCGACCACTTCTATTCGGGCTGCATGATCGGCCCGTGGACCCTCGCCGGCGGCCGCTTCGTGGCGACGCGCGAGTGCAAGGCGCGCCGCCAGCCCGACGACCACCCCGGCTCGTACATGGCGTTGTACTGGGTGCAGGACGGCCGCTATCGCGAGTGGATCGACTGGGCCGGCGCCCAAGTGATGTGGCTGCACAAGAACGGTCGCATGTTCGAAGAGCGCGACCACGTGCACACGCAGATGTACAAGTTCAAAGGCGCGGTGTCCGCCAACCCCGATCCTGTCCCGCCCGAGCTCGCGCTCGACCGCCGGTATCCGGGCGTCATCGCAGTGTTCGGCGAGGTGATCGAGGGCGTCGAGCCGGCCGACGTCGTCCTCGATGGTCTGGCGTCGGTGGATCAATGCATTGTCGGGCGCCCCCGGCCGCTCCAGCAGGGGCCATCCGACGTCCCCCGGGCCGAGGGTTCCGAGCAGCGCTTCGTCCACCTCTACTTCGTCAACCGCGACCCCCTGGCGGCGTGGGACGACGAGTTCGAGAAGCGCATCGGGGAGCTACCGGGCGTCACCCTCGCGTCGCCGTTCCTCGCCACGGTCCCCGGAACCGACACCTATACCGATCAGCTTTGGTGAGCGGGCGGGCGGCCGCCACCGCCGGCGCAGGCGGACGATGACCACGCCGATCCACACGAGAGCGCACCACGCGGCGACCATGACGAGTGCGAAGTACCAAGGGAGATGATGGGGGAGCGGTAGCTCCTCGACGCCCACGGCCGCGACTCTACGCGCCGGGCGTTGCACGCCCGGTGCAGACTGACCGGGTGCAACCGATGACACTGAGTGAGGAACAGCGGCAGTTCCGCGCCGCCCTCCGCCAGTTCTGTGACGACAAGATCGCACCGCGCGCGGCCGAGGTCGACCGTGCCGCGGAGTACCCGTGGGACAACTTCGAGGCCATCAAGGCGATGGAGCTTCCGGCGCTGGGCATCCCCGAGGAGTACGGGGGATCGGGTGCCGACCACGTGACCCAGGCGATCATGGTCGAGGAGCTGGCCCGGGCCTGCGCGTCGACGAGCTTGATCGTCCTCATCAGCAAGCTCGGCATGATCCCGGTCATGCGGTGGGGGTCGGAGGAGTTGAAGCGGGCGTACCTGCCGCGCGTCGCGTCCGGCGACATCCAGTGCAGCTACTGCCTGTCGGAGCCCGACGCCGGTTCGGACGTGGCGTCGATGAAGACGCGTGCGGTGCGCGACGGCGACGACTACGTGATCAGCGGCTCGAAGTACTGGATCACCAACGCGGGCATCAGCGACACCTACACGGTGTTCGCCAAGACCGATCCCGACGGTGGTCACCGCGGTATGTCGTGCTTTCTCGTCGAGAAGGACCAGCCCGGCTTCCGCATCGGCAAGCTCGAAGACAAGCTGGGTGTGCGGGGCAGCCCAACGGGTGAAGTGATCCTCGACGACGTCCGGGTGCCGGCCAGCCATCGCATTGGCGAGGAGGGGCAGGGTTTCTACATCGCTATGGGCACGCTCGATCGCAGCCGCCCCACCATCGGCGCGCAGGCTGTAGGCATTGCCCAGGGCGCCATCGACTACGCCGCCGGCTACCTGAAGCAGCGCCAGCAGTTCGGCCGGCCCCTTGCCGAGTTCCAGGGCCTGCAGTTCATGCTGGCCGACATGGCGCTGACGACCGAGGCGGCCCGCACGCTCGTGCACAAGGCGTGCGCGATGGTCGACGAGGACGATCCCCACGGGGAGCTGACCGTGACGGGCGCGATGGCCAAGTGCTTCGCGTCGGACGTGGCCATGGAGGTCACGACCAACGCCGTGCAACTGCTGGGCGGGTACGGCTACACCAAGGAGTTCCCGGTCGAACGCTTCATGCGCGACGCCAAGATCACCCAGATCTACGAAGGCACCAACCAGATCCAGCGCGTCGTGATCGCCAAACGCCTGCTGGGGTAGTTACCCGTCGACGCCGATAACGAACGCGGGTGACGCCGCCGGGTCGAGCCACCGCAGGATCTTCAGGAGGTTCCCGACCGGAAGGGCGACGCAACCCGCAGTCGGACTGTCGTGGGTGACGTGCAGGAAGATGCCGCTGCCGAGGCCGGGCGTGCGTTCGGCGGTGTTGTACGCGATCACCGCGCCGTAGCGGTACGGCGGCTTGTTCATGTTGTCGGGCTGGTTGCCGGCGTCGTCGGTGCTGGTGTCGACCCAGCGGTTGTAGTTCGGGCTGTTCGAGTCCTCCACCCACACGATGTTCGGCCCGCTGATGTAACGGAACGGGAACTTAACGCCGGGATTCGATTGTGTGCCGAACATGAAGTCGATGCCGTATGACCCCGACGGTGTGCGGCCGTCGCCTTCGCGCTTCTCGCCCGGTGGGGCGATCCCCTTGCGTCCCACGTACGCGGCCCACGGACCGAAGACGGCGCGGAACCCGTCGTGCACCCGTTGATAGGCCGTGACCGTGGCGGTGGTCGCGCCATAGGTCGCGGCGGTGACGACGATGGCCTGATCGCCGCGCACCGCGGGCAATTGCACCGTCGCCGGCGGTCGGGGCTTCGCTGTGGTCGTCGTTGCCCGCGTCGCCCGTGTTGTCGTAGGCGCGTCGGTGGTGCTCGTTGTCGATCGCGTCGTCACCGTGGCCACGCTGGAGAGGTCGAACCTGGGCGAGCGCGCCGTGGTGCACGCGGCCAGCAACGCCAGGGCCGATACGGTGGCGACGATGATGCGGCGGATCCTCATGCTGTCGCAGGTCATTCTCGCCGCTTGCAGCGACGGGCGGCGCGCGGCGGGCCCGCCGACGACTACCAGCGCTTTTCAATAGGTTGATGCCGGTGGAAGCGCCCATGCAGGCGACGGTGGTGTCCGTCGACGTCGCCGTCGGTGACGCGGTCGCCGTCGGCCAGCAGCTGGTGGTGCTGGAGTCGATGAAGATGGAACACGTCATCGCCGCCGAGACGGCCGGGGTCATCACCGCCGTGGCGGTGGCCGCCGGCCAGACGGTGTACCCGGGCGACCTCCTGGTCGCCGTCGATCCCACCGCCGACCGCGGCGCGGTTTCCGCGGCGACGACGACGGAAGGCGGGCCGCAGTCGGAATTGGGCAGCGTGCGCCCCGACCTGGCCGAAGTGCTCGAGCGCCACGCGGTGGGCATGGACGACCGCCGCCCCGAGGCCGTCGCCCGCCGCCGCAGGACCGGCCAGCGCACGACGCGCGAGAACGTCGAGGACCTCGTCGACCCCGGGAGTTGGGTCGAATACGGGCCGGCGGTGATTGCCGCGCAGCGCCGGCGTCGGTCGCTCGAAGACCTCGTCGCCCGCACGCCGGCCGACGGGCTGGTGGCCGGTGTCGGCGCGGTCAACGGCCACTCCACCATCGTGATGTCCTACGACTACACGGTGCTGGCCGGCACGCAGGGCTTGCAGAACCACCGCAAGAAGGACCGCCTTTTCGAGCTGGCCGAGCGGCTGCGCTTGCCCATCGTGTTCTTCACTGAGGGCGGGGGCGGGCGGCCGGGCGACACCGACGGCACCGGTGCGTCGGGGCTCGACTGCCTGGCCTTCAGCTTGTTCGCCCACCTGAGCGGGCTGGTGCCGCTGATCGCCATCAACTCCGGCTACTGCTTCGCCGGCAACGCCGCCATCCTCGGTTGTTGCGACGTCGTGATAGCCACGGCCAACTCCAACATCGGCATGGGCGGCCCGGCCATGATCGAAGGCGGCGGGCTGGGTGTGTACCCTCCGACCGAGATCGGCCCTATGTCGGTGCAGGTTCCCAACGGCGTCGTCGACATCGCGGTGGCCGACGAGGCCGCGGCGGTGGCCGCGGCCAAGCAGTACCTGTCGTACTTCCAGGGTCCTGTCCTCGACTGGGAGTGCGCAGATCAGGCCGAGTTACGCAGCGCGATCCCCGAGAACCGGCTGCGCATCTACGACGTGCGCGACGTCGTGGCCACGCTGGCCGACAGCGGCTCGGTCCTGGAGCTGCGGCCCGAGTTCGGCGTCGGCATGATCACCGCGCTCGTTCGCATCGAGGGCCGCCCGCTCGGGCTGATCGCCAACAATCCGACGCACCTGGCCGGCGCCATCGACGCCAACGGCGCCGACAAAGCGAGCCGCTTCCTGCAGTTGTGCGACGCCTACGACATCCCGATTCTGTTCCTGTGCGACACGCCGGGGATCATGGTGGGGCCCGAAGTCGAGAAGACGGCGCTCGTGCGCCACGTCAGCCGCATGTTCGTCACCGGCGCCAGCATCACCGTGCCCTTCTTCACCATCGTGCTGCGCAAGGGCTATGGGCTGGGCGCGCAGGCGATGGCCGGGGGCAGCTTCAAGGCGCCGGTTTTCACCGTGGCCTGGCCCACCGGCGAGTTCGGCGGCATGGGGCTGGAGGGCGCGGTCAAGCTCGGCTACCGCAACGAGCTGGCCGCCATCGAGGACGACGACGAACGCGAGCGAACGTTCCGGGAGATGGTCGCCCGCATGTACGAGCACGGCAAGGCGCTCAACACCGCGACCTATTTCGAGATCGACGACGTCATCGACCCGGCACAGTCGCGCCGCTGGATCGTCAGCGCGCTCGACGCCGCGCCGCCACCGCTGCCGCACGCCGGCAAGAAGCGCCCGTTCATCGACACCTGGTGACGGCCGAGGACTAGGAGGCACTCCGTGTTTGCCCGCCAGTACGCCGACAAGAACCCCGACCGCACCGCGATCGTCATGGCCACGAGCGGTGAGGTCGTGACGTACGGCCAGTACGAGGCGCGGTGCAACCAGTTCGCCCACTTCTTGCGCGACGCCGGCGTCGGCCAGTTCGACCACGTGTCGTTCTTCATGGAGAACAACCCGCGCCTGCTCGAGTGCGAAGGCGGGGCCGAGCGGGTGGGCGCGTATTACACGTGCATCAACTCGTACCTGGCGCCCGACGAGGTCGCCTACATCGTCAACGACAGCGAGGCGCGCATCGTCGCTGCGTCCCTCGCCAAGCGCGACGTCGCCGTGCAACTGCCGGCGCTGTGTCCCAACGTCGAGCGCTGGCTCATGGCCGGGATCGACGACACCGACAGCGGGTTCGAGCCACTGGAGAACATCGTGGCCGAGTACCCCCAGACGCCGGTCGACGGCGAGAAGCTGGGTGCGGCGATGCTCTACTCGTCGGGCACGACGGGCCGACCCAAGGGCATCCTGCGACCGCTGCCCGATCTCAGCCCCGGTGAGGCACTCCCGATCATGGACTTCGTCAAGGCGATGTTCGGGTTCCGCGAGGACATGATGTATCTCTCGCCGGCGCCGCTGTACCACTCGGCGCCACAAGCCAGCGTGTCGGCGGCGCTGCGGCTGAACGCCACCTCGGTGATCATGGAGCGCTTCGACCCGCAGCAGTTCCTGGAGCTCGTCGACCAGCACAAGGTCACGCACTCGCAGATGGTGCCGACCATGTTCTCCCGCCTGCTCAAGCTGCCCGACGACGTGCAGGCCGCGGCCGACGTGTCATCGCTCGAAGCCATCGTGCACGCGGCGGCGCCGTGTCCGGTCCCGGTGAAGCAGGCGATGATCGAGTGGTGGGGGCCGATCATCCGCGAGTACTACGGCGCCACCGAGGGTCAAGGCTTCACGTTC
>JACDEA010000155.1 GCA_013816725.1 Actinomycetota bacterium | reverse complement strand
GCGTAGCTTCGGGTCGAGGCGGGCGCCGCAGGCCGTGAGCACCATGGCCAGCGCCAGTGCGACGGCCGTTGCGTGTCGCTTCATGGCGCGCCGTCGAAACGTGTGTCCAAGGACGGCCCCCAGCCGGTGTCGGAAATCTGACGGGGCATCATATGCAGTATGACCGCCGATTCGGCGGCCCCGCCGTCGGGTCAGGCCAGGTGAGCCTCGAGCCAGGAAATAGTCTCGGCGATCACTGCGGCCTGCTCGGGCTCGTTGTAGATCTCGTGAAACAGGCCCGGCCAGAGCTTCAGCGTCACGTCCTTGGAGGCGACGGTGGCTGCGATGTCCTGGCTGGCCTGCGGCGAGACGAGTGCGTCGGCGTCGCCGTGCATCACCAGCACCGGCAGCGTGATGGTGGACAGTCGGTCGCGCACGCCGGTGATCTCCGACATGGCCTTGATCATGCTGCGCGGCATTGGTCCCAAATAGTTGAGCGGGTCGTTCTCGTAGTCCTTCACAACGTCGGGGTCGCGCGACACGAACGGCGCCAATGACACTTCAGGGATCTCGTCCAGATCCTGCAGCGCTTCGAGCATCGGGTTCACGGCGACGGCGGGACCGCTGAGAACGAGCGCCTTGAGCCGGTCTTGGTGTTCTTCGGCGTAGGCCGTGGCGATGAGGCCGCCCATCGAGTGGCCGAGCAAGAATACCGGCGGCGGGCTAGCCGGGTCGGCGGTGGCCACGTCGACGCAGTCGTCGAGGTCAGCGACCGCGCCGGCCAGCGAACCGATGCTCCCGCGGTCGTCGCCGGCCGACTGGCCGTGGCCGAAGTGGTCCATGGCCCAGGTCGTGAAGCCGGCATTGGCCAGGGCACCGCCGACGTGCTCGTAACGGCCGCTGTGCTCGCCATAACCGTGGGCCAGCACGAGTGTCGCCCGCGGCGCCTGCGCATCCCACACGCGGTAGTACAGACGGTCGTCGGAGAAGCGCCCCTCACGGGTGGTCATCGGCGAAACCTAGCGAGAAGCAGCTGGTGCCGCCGCTAGGCGGTCGCGGGCGACGACACGCCGACGCCGCCGCGAGTCGACGCGCCGTAGCGCTCGATCTCGGCCGCCAGGTCAAGCGGCTTGATGGTGGCCTTGGCCGCGTCGCCGTCGGCATCCAAGTGGTCGGCCGGTACGAGCCAGCTGACCTCGAACTCGATGCCGTCGACATCGCGGGCGTAGAGCGCCTTCGTGCTGCCGTGGTCGCTGGCGCCCACCAGCGCCCCCGCGTCGGTGAGCCGCGCCGCAATCCGCTGGAGCTCGGCCAGCGTGTCGACCTCCCACGCCAAGTGGTACAGGCCTACCGCGGTGCGGCCGGCCGGCGACGGGCCGGCACCGTCGCCGATCGTGAACAGTCCGAGGTCGTGGTCGTTGGTCGAGGCGTCGGCCTGCAGAAACACGGCGCCAGGCAGCGTCATCACCGGCCGGAAGCCGAGCACGTCGCCATAGAACTCGGCCGACCGCTCGGCGTTGCGCACGTAGAGCACCGCGTGGTTGAGACGAGTGATCGGCATGACACCTCCAACGGCGAGCCGGGCTGTCGAATTCCTTCCCGGTCCGAGGTCTACGGCACCAGTTGCCGGGACAAGAGTCGGCGGAGGCGGACCAGTTGCTCGACGCGGGCGATCTCCGAGACCGTGAAGTGCAACGCCAGAGGCCTGATGGCGAACGCCACCAGTTCGGTATCGAGCCGGCCGTCCGGCACCGCGAGGAGCCACACCGCGTCGGGGAGGTGGTCGGCGACCGAGGACGGGACCTCGCGCGTCTGGAGGACCACCGGGCCCCGCCGTTCGAGCGCGAGACGACCGGCGTCGATCCCTAGCGCGCTGCGCACGTCGGTGACCCAAGCGGCCAGCGCGCTGGTGACCTCCAGAACTGCCTCGCCCAGGGCGGCGTCACTATCGGCTGGATCGGCCGACGCGATCGCGATGGCCCACTCGAGCGCGTCGACCACCGGATCGCGGACGTCGCGGGCCGCAGCCGAGGACAGCAACGTCGCTGCCTCGGCCGCGGCCAGCGCTGATGCCAATTCCGCCGGCACCCATGCGTCGGGCGCGTCGACCACGATCTCATCGATCGCGGTCGGGCCGGCAAGCTCGTGGATGTCGAGCGAGATCACGCTGGCGCCGGAATCGGCGATCAGCGCGGCGACGTGCGCGAGGGCGCCCGGGCGGTCGGGCAGCTCGACCCGTAGGCGGTAGAGAGGCATCGCCACCAGCGTGGCCGACGCAGGTTTCGCCGTGGTTTCGCACTGGCGAACGCACGGTGTCGGTTCGAGCGTCGTGGCCAGGGGTGTTGTTGCGAACCGGTCGGGGAACGGAAACATCGCGGAAACACTGGGCAGGTACACCTGAGCCGTGGGTGACCTCTTCGACGACTACGAGATCCCTCACGCCGTGGGCCACGTGGCATGGGACGAGATGTTCGAGCGACCCGGCGTCCCCCGTGCCGGGGCCGGCGGCTTGCACGACGCGCTGCAAGCGCTGTCGCACGACGACTTCGACAGCCGCTGCGCAGCCCGCGACCGGCGATTCCGCGATCAGGGCATCACGTTCTCGTTGTCGGGCGAGGAGCGCCCGTTTCCCCTTGACCTGATCCCGCGAGTCATCCAGTGGTCGGAATGGCAAACGATCGAGGCCGGCGTCGTGCAGCGGGTGCGCGCGCTCGAGATGTTCCTGGCCGACGTGTACGGGGAAGGTGTCAGCCTCAAGGACCGGGTCATCCCCCGCCGGCTGGTCGCCTCGTCGAAGCACTTTCACCGGACCGCCTACGGCATCGACCCGCCCAACCGCGTGCGCGTCCAAGTGGCCGGGATCGATGTCGTTCGCGGACACGACGGCCGTTTCCGCGTGCTCGAGGACAACCTGCGCACGCCGTCGGGCATCTCGTATGTAATCGAGAACCGGCGCATGATGGCCCGGCTCTTCCCCGAGTTGTTTGCGGTTCATCGCGTGCTGCCGGTCGACCACTACCCCGCCAGATTGCTCGCCGCACTGCGCGCTGCTTCGCCACGCCAGCACGGCGACCCGGTCGTCGTGCTCCTCACGCCCGGCGTCTATAACGCGGCCTATTTCGAGCACGCGTTTCTTGCCCAACAAATGGGCGTGCCTCTCGTCGAGGGGCGCGACCTGGTGTGCCGCGACAACGTCGTCTACATGCGCACGACCGAGCGCGAACGGCGCGTCGACGTCGTGTACCGACGCGTCGACGACGACTTCCTCGATCCCGTCCACTTCCGAGGTGATTCACTCGTCGGTTGCCCGGGCATCGTCAACGCCGCGCGCGAAGGGAACGTCGCCATCGCCAACGCCGTCGGGAACGGAGTGGCCGACGACAAGCTCATGGGCACGTACGTCCCCGACCTGATCCGCTACTTCCTCGGTGAAGAGCCGCTGCTGCCCAACGTCGAGACGTACCGGCCGGAGGATCCCGACCAGCTCGCGTATGTGATCGGGCGACTCGACACGCTGGTGATCAAGCCGGTCGACGGCTCGGGTGGGTACGGCCTCGTGATGGGACCGCACGCCACCGACGCGGAGCTGGCTGCGGCGTGCGACGCGCTGGTCGCCAATCCGCGCCAGTTCATCGTGCAGGAGGTGGTCGCGTTGTCGACGGCGCCCACGCACGTCGGCGATCGGGTCGCGCCGCGCCACGTCGACCTCCGTCCGTTCGCCATCAATGACGGCCAGGACATCTGGGTGGTGCCGGGCGGGCTGACGCGTGTAGCACTCACCGACAGCAGCCTCATCGTCAACTCCAGCCAGGGCGGTGGTTCGAAGGACACCTGGGTCCTGGCCCCCCAGTCGGGCGACGACGACGGCGGCCGCCTCCTCGCCCGATCGGTCGCGACGATCAGCGGGACCATCCCGGCGGGCGCGCAACTCGATCTCGGGCCCATGCCCCATCCGAACAACGAGCAGCAGCAACAACAACAACAGCAGGCGCGGTCATGCTGAGCCGGATCGCCGAGTCGTTGTTCTGGGTGGGCCGCTACGTGGAGCGGGCCGACGACACCGCCCGCATCCTCGACGTGCACGTGCACGACGCGATGGCCATCGAGGCCGGCGAAGACAACCGCCACCGCGAGCTGCTCGAGGTGATGGGAGTGCCGACGCCCACCGGCGATCTCGGCGCGCACCGGCTCACGCACCTCCTGGCCCTTGACCCCGACAACCCGGGCTCAATCGTCAGCTCGCTGGCCGCCGCCCGCGAGAACGCTCGTGGCGCCCGGGAGTCGATATCGGCGGAGATGTGGGAGGCGCTCAACGCCAGCTGGCATGCGCTCCCGACCCGGGTCGGCGCCGTCGGTGTCGCCGGGGCGCACGGGTTCTTCCGCTTCGTCAAGGACGGCGCCGCGCTGTTCAGCGGGCTGGCCGACTCGACGATGAGCCAGGACGACGGGTGGCGGTTCCTGGTACTCGGGCGCAGCGTCGAGCGAGTCGACATGATGTCGCGGCTCCTCTCGTCGCGGGTCGGCGAAGCCACGGACGCGCACGACTGGCTCACGCTGCTCACGTCGTGCTCGGGCTACGAGGCGTACTTGCGCAGCAGCCAGCGCGAGGTGGCGCCCGAACCAGTCGTGCAATTCCTGCTGCTCGACCGGTTGTTCCCCCGCTCGATTCTGCACGCGTTGATCACGGCTGACCGTTGCCTCGTCGACCTCGACCGCATGGCCCACGACGGCAAGCTCGACGAAGCGCGGCGGATACTCGCACAGGCCCGCACCCGTCTCGAGTACGAGCCGCTGGCCGAAACGCTGGCCAGTCTCGGGGTGCGGCTGCGCGGCCTGCAGGACGCCTGCTCGTCGGCCGGCGAGGCCATCGCGCAACGCTGGTTCCGGCAATCGCAACTGACCGCCGGGGCTGCCGAAGGCGCAGCAGCGCGATGACGTGGCGGCTGCGCATCAACCACGAGAGTGGCTATTCCTACGCCGCGCCGGCGTCGGCGTCGTACAACGAAGTGCGCATCACGCCGCTGACCACCGACCGCCAACTCACACTGGAGGCGACGGTCACCGTGCGTCCCTCACCGCCGTCGCGCATGCTGCGCTACTGGGACTACTGGGGCACCGTCGTGCACGCGTTCGACCTTCACCAGCCGCACGAGGCGTTGTGGGTCGCCGGCCGTTCGCTGGTGGAAACCAACCCGGCCACCCGGCCGCCCCCGTCGACATGGGCCGAGATCGACGATCCCGAAACGGTCGACCGGTTCAGCGAGTTCCTCGCCCCGAGCGCGTACGTGCCGGCCGGCGACGGCATCTCCGACGTGGCCGATGAACTGCGTCGCCAGGCCACACCCGACGCGGCGGTGACCGCCGTCGTCGCCTGGGTGAGCGACGCGCTGGTGTACCAGCCCGGCGCGACCAGCGTGCAGACGACCGCGCTGGAGGCGCTGCGCGGCGGGCGCGGTGTGTGCCAGGACTTCGCCCACCTGTCCTTGGCCGCGTTGCGCGCCGCTGGCATTCCGAGCCGCTACGCGTCGGGGTACTTCTACTCGACGCCCGACGCGGCGATCGGCGAGGCGATGATCGGCGAAAGCCATGCGTGGGTCGAGGCGTGGACGGGGAGCTGGTGGGGCATCGACCCGACGAACGGCGTGCTGGCCGGCGAACGTCACGTGCTTGTCGGGCGCGGCCGCGACTACAGCGACGTGCCACCCCTCAAGGGCATCTTCACCGGCGGTCGGTCGACGTCGCTGGGCGTGAAAGTGGAGCTGACGCGGGTCGCGTAGCCGCTGCAAGGAGCGGGCCGTCGAACTTCAGCTCGGTCATGCGCCGACCCTGTCGAGGGCGAGTTGCTTGAGAGCCCTGTAGTCGACCTTGCCCGCGGGGCTCCGGCCGATCGTGTCGACGACGATGACTTTGCGAGGTGCCTTGTAGCGGGCGAGCCGCGCTCGCACGTGCTCGATG